>NZ_VKJN01000023.1:0-51749 GCF_007197875.1 Brevibacillus sp. LEMMJ03
GAACCAATCATACTTCGAGGCACAAATTAGCACTTCCAAATAATGCTCGCCAGCTCCGAGTTCTCTATGTCAATCCTGTGAATCAGTTGCCGCAACGCAGCTTTGGCTTTGCCCCTGTCTGCTCCTGTTATGTCGGGCAACATATTGATTGCTGTTTGCTGTAAAGCTTTGATGTCACCTTTTTGAGACTCAAGCTTTTTTATCTGTTCAGTCAGTGCATTTCGTTCGTTTTCCACGCGCTCACGTGCTGCCTTTAGGTCTTGAGCGGAGATTAGGTCGTTTTCATAGGCTTCAATCTGTTTTTGCATCCGCCTGTCAACCCTTGCCAATCTTGCCTTTAGATCCTTGATCTCGTCTTCTGCGGTTGGTGAGGCAGCCACAACATAGTCGAGCTCTTTTATTGACCCTGAAGCCAATCCCTTGATCTGATCAATTATCACCTGCTCCAGATCGTCTCGGTGTGCTGCATGATATTTACATCCATACCCAAGGACATAAGAGGAACAGACATATCGATAGTAAGTGTACTCGTTGTACTTTGTTTTGTGCCTGCTCGTACTGCCCTTCATATTTCTCCCGCAATGTTTGCACTTGAGCAAACCAGTAAAGAGATATGTTTCGCTGTCAGCATGCTTGTTGGCGTAAGACCTGGAACGCATGATAGCTTTTACTCTCTCAAAGCGCTCCAGAGGGATGATCGCTGGATGGTTGTTTTCCTTCACGAGCCATTCAGACGGATCGCGTAAAACGGTCTTATTATTCTTGCTTTTACGCTTGTTATAGATCATGGTGCCCGCGAGCGTTTCGTTGTTTAGTAAACGCTTAACGCTTACCTGATCCCACATCTTCCCTTGCTTTGTAGTTACCCCTTTTTCGTTGAGAATTTTCGCAATCATACGGTAGCCATTACCTTGCTCGGCCAGATCGAACATTAGCCGTACATACTCGGCTTCTTTTTCATTGATGGCGTAATGACCATTGATCACGTCATACCCAAAGCACGGTTTGGTCATGGCCTTTCCTGTGTTTTTCTTTAGGGACATCATATTGTCTCTGACGCGCTCGCTGATACGTTCTCGCTCAAACTCTGCGAACGCACCGAGGAGCTGCAAAACCATCTTGCCGACTGCAGTTGAGGTGTCGAAGCTCTCTGTTGCGGAGACAAATGTGCAGTTGTGGTCTTCAAGCAGGTTTACGGTTTGAAGGAGATCCAGCAGGTTGCGGCAAAACCGGTCCAGTTTGGAAGTGAGTACTACATCAATTTTATTCGCTTTCACGTCATCCAGAAGGCGTTGAATCGCAGGTCGCTGCAGATTTTTGGCGCTATATCCGTCGTCGACATAAAAAGTCGGAGATGTCCATCCCATCACTTTACAGTAAGCCGTTAGCCGTTCTTGTTGCTCTTGGAGAGAGTTACCTTTATCGGCTTGTTCGTCGGTTGACACCCGTATATAAGCTGCTATTCGCATGGTCTTTCCTCCTAATACTTAATGACATTCATTTTCAGTTTACCGATGATCTTAACCTCTGCTGGGGAAGCAAAAATGGGGGCGTATTTCGGGTTTTCTGATTGCAGGACTAGAGTATCTCCATTTCGATACACGCGCTTGAGTACCGCTTCATCACCGATAAGCACGGCAGCAATTTCCCCATTCTCGACTTCTGGCTGCTTGCGGATCAATAACAAGTCTCCGTCATAAATACGAGCATTGATCATGCTGTCACCTTTTGCGCGGAGATAAAAGTATTCGCCGCCGGCAATCCATTCCTTGGGAGTGGGCTCATAACCTTCGATATCTTCAAACGCGAAGGAGCCGTTCCCGCAGCTGATCCGACCAACGACAGGCAAGTAGGTTAGGCCATCCAGTTGTTCCATCTCAATGCCGAGAAATTTTTCGGCTCCGTCAAGCAACCGAGAGATGTCTACCTCTAATGCAGCAGCAATATCGGCTAAACGGTTCATGTCGATCTTAATCTCACCGTTTTCATATCTCTGTATCGTCTTCTTGGTTAGTCCTACCTTTTCAGCGAGAACTTGGAGGCTGTAGTTTCTTACATCCCGGTACTTTTTTATGTTTTTACCGACCGCTAGGTAAAACAGTTTTGAATCCACTTTTATCCCTCGCTTACTTGATATCACATACTTTTGTTTGTAGTATACCCATAAAAAGACACGTTATGCAACAAAAATTCATTTTCGTGTCTTTTTAGGGGTTGACTCGTAATTTTTGTGGTGGTACGCTTGTGTCATAAAAAGACACGACCTGAAAGGCGGTGAGAGGATGCACATCACGGTCAAAGCAGCCCGCGTCAACGCAGGGATGACACAGGAAGAAGTCGCAAAAAAGCTGAATCTCTCCACAAATGGCTACGCGAAGAAAGAAAGCGGGAAGAGTCGGTTTTATATCGACGAGATCATCATGTTAGGCAAGCTGTTCGGGGTAAACTACGAAAATTTTTGTGAGGTAGCGTGTCATTTAAAGACACGGCGGGACACAGCCTGAATTTCACGGGGCCGTCCACTGCTGTAGTGGGCATAGCAATAAAATGTAGACCTAATAAATGGAGAGGGGGAGCAAGCATGAAAGTGCGGCCAAGGAAACGCCCGCAAATAAAAGTCGTCGCGCACTACATGCTCATCGATGGAAAGGAGGTGGAGATTGACCCATTTAAGACCGATTTACCTGACCGCTGCAAGTTGGTCCTAGCTGAAATAGCAACCGGACGCCAACTCAAATTGGTAGAAGCGCGCGGCTCTTAGGAGCCGCTATGGTGGACAAGCCCTGAGAGGAGGCAATCAAGTGTTCACAAAAAAGGAATTCGCTCACTCGCTGGAACAGACGTATCGCACAAGTGGGCTCCAGAATGCCGGCAGATGGTTCGGCCTGGTATATCGCAGTCTGCGTCTGTCGATGTTCATCGAACCGGACAAAGACGTCAAAGACAGGATCAGCCAAAAGCGCCAGGAACTGCTGGCGACCTGGAAAGAATTTGCCGGCCGGTTCCGGAAAGGTGGTGATAATCAATGAGCGCTTTCAGTAAACGGGCCATCTGGCTGACGGTTTACTCCAAACACGGTGACCGTCTCGTGCAGATCACCCAGGAACACATCAGATTGGCACGCGACCTGGCTGAGCACCGCCTTTACATGTCTAGTGTTGAGGTCGAAATACTGAAGTCCAGGATCGAGGAGTTGCGCAAGGAGCGCGACGCTATCCTGGCTCAGTTCGAGGGGAGGTGAAGCCGTTGAACTGCCAAACCATAAGCGATCAAATGCGACCTCACCTGAAACTGGTCCATCTCGTCGCATATCGCTTCGAAAGTAGGTACAAGCTGCCGCCAGGCGTTGATCATGACGATCTCGTTCAGGAGGGAAGCCTCGGGCTGTGGGAGGCTTTGCGACGTTACGATCCCTTGAAGGGGAGCTTCTCAACTTTCGCCATCATATGCATCGAATCCAAAATCGGGAAACTTTTTCGGAAATCACGGGCACAGAAACGATACGGCTCACCGGTGTGTTACCTTTCTGATCGGACAGTTGATGACTGCACACTGGAAGAAGTAATCCCCTCCAAAGAATCGGTTGAAACTGCTGTGGTGTTGAAAGTTCTACTGGAGACCTTGCCCGCGCGTGAGCATCGCATGCTCATGATGTACCTAAACGGTTACGGGCAGCCGGAACTTGCTAGACGCTTCGGGTTGACTCAATCGTATGTCAGCAAGCTCTTACGTAGGAACATAAGAGATTTGAGGCGTGGCTACAGCGACCGGCTTCTGGAAAACAAAAAAAACTAAGAAAGGATGATGCGGTGTGAAGGGATACGATTTCAAAGCAGCTCGTCGGAGAATCGAAGAACTGAAACTGATCTACCGGCAAATGAAACGCTGGTACGAAGATGATGATACCTGGAGTTGGTGGATCATGGCGCAGATCGAGGAAATCGAACGGGAAATCGAAGAAGCCCATCAAGCCCAAAAAGGCAGAATGGCCGTCGGGCAGGACGGCCATCCAATAAACGCTTTTGGGAATGTACTTACTCCGATTATACCGGCTTGGAGCCGGGGGAGCAAGGAGGATCTGCAACATGTCTGAACAAAGACGTGACGCCGCAGCTGATCTGGCGATGTGTGAGGCAGCGACGCCGGGCAAATGGGAAGGAAAACATGCCATTCAACCGTATATCTCGGTGTTTACTGGCGTCGCGGAAGAAGTGATCGCGACGACATACACAAGGGGAAATATGCGCTTCATCGCCGAATCCCGCACAGCCCTGCCCCACTGGATCAATCGGGCGGTGGCAGCGGAGGCGGAGGTTGAGCGGTATCGTATCCTGCTTCACAACGTATTGGAGCGTAGCAAATGGGGAGATGCCGAAAACGCCTTGGTAAAGATCGTTTTGATGATTGAAAATCATTTGTCTGAAATTGATAGCGAGTAACGCAGGCTTGTCCTGCGCGAAGGGCCCATGCTTTCGCACACGCCAACGTGCGATTGACCACCCAAAAATCTTAATGCTATCCATGGGCTCTCCCCGGAGGACACGCTTCGGAGGCAGCGATCACAAAAACTGTGCAGCACAGTTGTCCCCATAGGTCGATGCTTCCGTCGCGAACCTCCACTACATAGCGAGGCCAAGCGGCGCAGCCGAGGAGCTGCAGCGGCCGCGCAGAGGTTGGGGCGCGGTGGCCTCCTGATCCACGAAAGGGGGTGAAGTAAGTGCGCGTATGCTGCGCCTGCGGTGAGGAAGACCGCTATAAGATGTTGCTTACCTTACCGGTTGCTGTTGTTTACGAAGGGAGGCGATTCACCAGGACTCCGTTCGATCAAAGCGAGGTTTTCATTTGCCTCACATGCTTAGAGGAGGAGGCCAAAAACATTTTTGCCTGCTCTTAAAAAGCAAAAGACCCTGCGTGGCAGCGCAGAGTCTCAATCAAAACATCAATTCTCACCTCAAGCGTAACGCTTTCTGCTTGAAAAATCAAGGAGGGTAAACATGAACATCACGATCACATTGCAAGCGTCCCCCGAATTGATCAATGCGATCAACGGCATCTCGGCAGCCATCACCGGGCTGTCGGAGAAAAAGGTGGTTGAATTCGCGCCGGCGGTATTGACAGCTCCGGTACCCGAACACACGGCTGTTCAAGCACCGGTTCCGGCAGAAGCGACTGTGCCTGTAACTCCTGCGCAGGCTTCACCTGTACCAGCGGTTCCCACGGCGCCGGCACCGGCTGCACCGCCCGTAGCTCCTCCTGCTCAAGCAGTCTCTGCAGCTCCCCAAGCTGCGCCGTCACAGACACCTGCAGCCGTACCTACCGCAGTGCAGACCTACACGCTGGACCAGTTGGCCGTCGCGGCAACGCAGCTGGTGGATGCTGGCCGGCGTGAGGAATTGGTCCAACTGCTCGCCTCATTCGGTGTACCAGCCCTGACCGCGCTGCCGAAAGAGCTGTACGGAGAGTTTGCGACCCGGTTGCGGGCGATGGGGGCGAAGATCTGATGAACACTGTTGTGAGGGATCTGGAGGCCGACTTGGCGATCTGCGAAGCGACAACGCCAGGGCCGTGGCGTCAAGACTCGGATGGATACTTGATTGCTGCTAACAGCACACACATAGCGGACGTCGTCAGTACCGAGGAGGACGCTCGATTCATCGCCGAGGCCCGCACCGGTTGGCCGTATACGATCCGGCGTGCGCTGGCAGCGGAGGCGGAATTGCTTCGGGTTAATGTTGAAAATAGAAATCTGGAGGCGGAAGTCGACCGCCTCCGGAACGAGATCAACATTCTGCAGGAGCAGCTGGAGCAGCGGAGGTGCAGCGCATGACAACGTCACACGCGGAACGTGAACACGCTCTTCTGTCTGCAAGCGGATCGCACAAGTGGCTGCACTGCACGCCGAGTGCCCGACTGGAAGAGCAGTTTCCCGAAACACAAAGCACTTACGCCGATGAGGGAAGACTGGCGCATGAGATCGCCGAGCTCAAGCTGCGAAAGCATTTCATCGAGCCGATGGGGCCCCGAGCATTTAACAACCGCCTGAAAAAATTCAAGGAGAATCCGCTTTTCCAAGAAGAAATGCTGCGGCACACGGACACCTACCTGGAGTATGTGCAGGGCATCGTCCACGGTTTCACGGCGCCGCCGTATATCGCGATCGAAAAGCGACTCGATTACAGTGCTTACGCGCCCGAAGGCTTTGGGACTGGCGACTGCATCATCATCGGCGGCAACACATTACACGTTTGTGACCTTAAATACGGCAAAGGTGTTCCAGTGTCGGCCGAAGGCAATCCGCAGATGCGACTGTACGCGTTGGGGGCCTATGTCGAGTACAGCTTTCTGTACCCGATCGAACGGGTACGTATGGCAATCATCCAGCCGCGCCTGGACAGCATTTCGGAGGATGAAATTTCAATCGCTGAGCTGCTGGCCTGGGGTGAGTCGATCAAGCCGATCGCGCAAAAAGCGTTCGCCGGCGAAGGGGAGTTTGTCCCCGGCGATCACTGCCGGTTCTGCCGGGCGCGCGCGACATGCCGGGCGCGGAAGGAATATTACGACCCGCTCGAAGATTTCAAACGGATGAAACCGCCTCTCATTTCCAACGAAGAGGTCGGCCAAATCCTCGAACGGGCCCGCGGGCTTGCCAAGTGGGTATCCGATCTGGAGAAGTATGCGCTGGCCGAATGCCTCAAAGGAAACGAGATCCCGGGCTGGAAAGCCGTCGAAGGGCGCGGCTCCAGGCAGTATGTCGACCAGGACGCTGCGTTTGCGGCACTCAAGGCGGCGGGCATCGACGAAGCGGTTTTGTACGAGCGCAAGCCGTTAACTGTCCCTGCGATCGAGAAAGTGCTCGGGAAAGCCGAGTACAGAAAGCTGCTAGAAGAACCAGGCCTTGTGAAAGTGGAACCCGGTAAACCGACTCTCGCGCCGATCAGCGACAACCGAGAAGCGATCACTCGACCAAGCGCTGCTGACGATTTTGCAAGCTGGTCTGATTTTAACCCGCAAGACTAAGGAGGAAAATGCACATGGCAAACCAAGACCCGAAACGCGTTGTAACCGGAAAAGTGAGACTGAGCTATGTTCACCTGTTCACACCGTATGCTAATCAACCTGGAGCAGAACCGAAATACAGCGTGACGCTGCTCATCCCGAAGTCCGACATCGCAACCAAGCAACGAATTGATGCGGCTATTAATGCCGCCATCCAGGACGGCGTATCCTCTCGCTGGAACGGGGTGCGGCCCCCACAAATCCATCTCCCGATCCACGACGGCGACGGTGTGCGCCCGAGCGACGGCATGCCGTTCGGTGAGGAATGCAAAGGCCACTGGGTTATGACGGCGTCGTCCAAGGATAAACCTGAAATCGTAGATTTGAACCTGAATCCGATCATCAATCAGTCAGAAGTGTACTCTGGCATGTATGCTCACGTGTCGATCCGGTTCTTCGCTTACAACGCAAACGGAAAGAAAGGCATCGGCTGCGGCCTCGGAAACGTACAAAAAGTAGCCGACGGCGAACCGCTTGGCGGCCGCACGTCTGCCGCTGCTGACTTCGCGAGCTTATCGGCAACAGCTCCGGCTACCCCTGCGTATCCGCAGCAGCCCGCATATCCGCCGGCTGCCCCAGCCTATCCGCCGCAGCAACCGGCATACGGGCAACAGCCGCCCGCGTACCCGCAGCAGGGCTACGGACAGCAGCCACCGGCATATCCGCAGCAACCACAACAACCTGTTCAATTTGACCCGATCACCGGTAAGCCGTTGCAAGGCGGCATCATGGGGCTGGGATGATGCGACACCTCAGCATCGACATTGAGACATACAGCAGTATCGACATCAAAAAAGCGGGACTGTACAAATACGTGCAGTCCCCCGATTTTCAAATCCTCTTGTTTGCTTACTCCTGGGACGGCGGTCCAGTGCAGGTTGTCGACCTGGCGCAGGGCGAGCAAATACCGCCAGAGATCGTTTACGCACTGGCCGATCCCTCAGTCATCAAACATGCCTACAACGCTTCGTTTGAATGGTACTGCCTCAACAAGCTTTTCTATTCGCCGATCGAACAATGGCGCTGCACGATGATCCACGGACTATACTGCGGATACACCTCGGGCCTGGCGGCAACGGCCGTGGCTCTTGGGCTTCCGGAAGACAAACGAAAAATGAGCGTTGGCGCCGCGCTGATTCGCACGTTCTGCGTTCCGTGCAAGCCAACCAAATCAAACGGCTTCCGCACGCGAACACTGCCGCATCACGAACCGGAGAAGTGGCAGCTATTCAAAGAATACTGCCGACAGGACGTTGTCACCGAAATGGAGATTGAACGGCGACTGGCGGCGTTCCCAATCCCGGAGAAAGAGCAGCGTCTGTGGGAGCTGGACCAGCGGATCAACGCTCACGGTGTGGCCGTGGACATGGATGTCGTTGAGGGGGCCTTGCAGATCGATGAGACTGTCACTGCGGAGCTAATGGAGGAAGCTGTACAGCTCTCAGGGCTGGAGAATCCCAAAAGCGTAAAGCAGTTGACTGCTTGGCTGACGGAGGAGATCGGCGAGGAAGTCGACAACCTACAGAAGGGCACGGTATCAAAGCTGATTGAGAAGATCGACGAGGGCAAGGCAAAGCGAGTGCTGGAGATCCGCCAGGAGCTTTCTAAGACGAGCGTCAAGAAGTATCAGGCCATGCGTGAGGCCGTATGCAACGACGGACGAATAAGGGGGCTGCTCCAGTTTTACGGTGCCAACCGGACCGGGAGATGGGCTGGCCGACTGGTGCAGGTGCAAAATCTCCCGCGAAACTACCTGGAAACTCTCGGACACGCGCGAGAACTGGTCAAAGAGCGTAACGTGGACGCGCTCAAACTGATCTACGGTAACGTCCCGGATACGCTCTCCCAGCTCATCCGAACCGCGTTCATCCCCTCTCCCGGTCATGTCCTGGTGGTGGCCGACTTCTCCGCCATTGAGGCCCGCGTACTGGCCTGGCTTGCCGGGGAGCAGTGGCGGCTGGACGTATTCAACACGCACGGGAAAATCTACGAGGCATCGGCGTCGCAGATGTTCGGAGTGCCGATCGAGTTGATCAGAAAAGGCAATCCGGAATACGAGCTGCGACAAAAAGGGAAAGTCGCGGAATTGGCCCTCGGATACAACGGCGGACCGGGAGCTCTCATCTCGATGGGGGCGATTGATCAAGGGCTGACCGAAGAGGAGCTGCCTGACATCGTACGGCGGTGGCGGGCGGCAAACCGGCGGATCGTTGATCTTTGGTACAGCCTTGAAAATGCGGCTCTGGAAGTGATGCGGACCGGGCAGCCGGTCGGAATACGCGGGCTGATTCTCTCCCGGGAGGGTGATCTTGCGAACGGGCTGGATTTTCTCACGATTACGCTGCCGAGCGGACGGAAACTGTTCTATGCCCGGCCGTTCCTGAGCCAAAACGAGAAGGGGAAGGAAGCCCTCCACTATCACGGAGTGAACCAGAAAACCCGGAAGTGGGAGGTCATCCCGACATACGGGGGCAAGCTGGTGGAGAATGTGGTCCAAGCTATCTCCCGGGATTGCCTGGCCGAGAGCCTGGTCCGACTCACAACGGCCGGATATCAATCGGTTATGCACATTCACGATGAAGTCGTCCTGGACGTACCGGCAGACCTGGCCGACCTGGATACGGTGACGGCGATCATGGGTGTGCCGATCAGTTGGGCGCCGGGATTGCCGCTAAAGGCTGCCGGGTTTATAGCGGACTACTATCAGAAGGACTGATAAAGGTGGCCAATTATCAGGTTAAAAGGGCTGGAACCTCTGTGCCAAAGCGGGACGTTGAGTTGAAGTCATCCGGCAACGGTCCGGTAATCACGTACAAATTACGCCCCGAAGAAATTGAAAAATGGAAAAAGGAGGGTATTTACCCAATGCTGACCCGAGAAAAGTATCTGCAGCTTCGCTTGGACGGCATGTCCCGCACTCATATACAACGCAATTACTTCCCCAGTAACCCAACGAAATTTTATGCTCTGCTTTCGGAGTGGGGGCTGAAAGAAAAGGATGCCGAAGAACGAGCACTGGATATAATGCCGACGGTTAAAAAACCAGCAAAGACGACTGAAAAGGACCAAGACGGGACCGGTGAAAATGAGGCGGCGGCCCCCGGGGTCGACTGGGAAGACCTGTTGCGTATGAAGGATGAAGAAATCGAGCAGTTGCGCCAGGCGACTCAGGATCTGGAGGCGAAACTCGATTCTTTTGCCAACGGTATTCTGGAACGGGACCAGGAAATCAATCGCCTAAATGAAGAAATCGGCCGTTGGCAGGCCCGACTGGAGGACGCGGTCGGGCGCTTGGCCCAATACGAGGCTGAGAAGCGCTCCGGCTCGGTAGATAGCATCGAGTGCATCGATGCGATCTTCGCCGCGACTACCGGGCTGACTGGTGGACAAGCATACAGCACCGGGGCCGCAATCGAATACCTGTGGCGGTGGTCGCGGAAGGGCGGCGTTGAGGATCTTCGGAAAGCCCGCTGGTATATCGACCGGCTGATCGCCGAGCTGGAGGTGGAGGCAGGATGAAACAGGTAATTCTGAAGGTCACAGAAACTTTGAGCTATGGCCGCGAGGTTAAAGTAGAGATTCCCGATGAGATGACAGAGGCCGAGCTGAACAATGTGTTGGATGCTGCGCAACGAGAGGAATTCATGAGCGATTTCATTTACTTCTTGGAGCGTAAGGGGCTCAAACTGATCGGTCCAGTGGATGAAGACATGGACTCGCCTGACCATGCAGAGATCGAATGCGACGAGTATGAATTCGTTGAAGAGGAGGAGAACCGCGATGCAAGCTGAGGCCATCGCCAAAATCAAAGCGGAAATGGATGGCAACAAAAACAACCCGTACATCCAGGTGGTCGGAGAATTCCTGCTCCGCCACCTGGAAGCCTACCCGGCTGACGCGGAGAAAATCGTGGCCGCTGACAAGACAATCGGCAAAAGCCTGGACGCCATGCGGAACGAGGCGCGGAAGAAGCAGCACAAAGGCATGGCGATCCTCACCGATGCCGAAGGATTCGCTATCGTGCTCAAGTATTTCGGGATCGAGGGGCCGGTTTACTCGGGGGCTGCTCCGGCGGCGCCGGCCTCCCGACCGACCGTTACAGCGCCCCCAACGAAGCCGGCCGCCCCTGATTTCGACGTCAAGCTGGATGACTTTCTGTGAGGGAGGCGTGGGGCATGTCAAAGGCCAATGATCACCAGGAGTTTTTCACTCACTTCCCGCAAACGGTTAGTCAGGCGGTTGTTGACTTTGCCATCAACACGGTTTTCCTCTCAAGCCGCTATTTGTTCGTGCGGCGCATCGGGAAAGAACAGTATGGCTACTGCACCCACTGCCGGCAGGAATATCTCACTGGTCTGGGGGCGTCTTACCTTCGCCACGGAGAAAGCTGGCAGTGCATGAAGTGTAAGTCGCTGGTCATCGTCAAAGCAAGCGGTATCAGCCGCAAACGCTTGATCGACAATGCCTATTTCGTCTGGTACGAAAAGTCTGCGGTTAATCCGGAAGCGATAGTCGCCCTCGGAATTTATGCAGTGCGCGACTATCGTGGAGACTACTACAAGATAGAAACCGAGTTCAAAACAGTCGCCATGTATCTGTTTGAACCGGGCAAGAGCAGAATGCTGCGACGCGACTACTGGGCCGAACGATGGTATGAGGCCAAGTCGATCTTTTCCGAATTTGATCACTCGATGAAAAGCGTGCGTTGTTACCTTGCACTGGAAAGCGTTATTGCGGCGGTCAAGGGCACACCTTTTCAGTACAGCACGTGGGGCAAATACACCGAGCAGTCGCCCGATCTCGTCAAGTTCTTCGACCTGGCCGCAAAATATCCATGCGTCGAATATCTGACCAAGCTCGGCCTGAGAAGCTTCGTTGATGCAAAGCTATGCGGATACAACACCTACGGCGCGATCAACTGGCGTGGAAAGACAATGGAGAAGGTGCTGCGGCTATCGAAGGCCGAGATCAAAGAGATGAGATCGGCACGGCTCACAGTGAATCCGATCACGTTGCACAGCTACCACTTTTTCAAACGAAAGGGATTGCGGTTGACATTCAAGCAGGCACACCTGATGGGGGGCCTGACGACAAAATACTACACGGATATGCTGAAACCCCTGCTCCAGTATGGCACCTTTGAACGCGTCGTAAGGTATTTTCTGAAACAACTCGAACGAGGAGAAAGGCATTACAGCACTGCTGGGCAGATACTTACCACCTGGCGTGACTACTTGAAAGAGTGTCAGGAGCTCGGGATGGATCTCTCGCAGGAACATGTGCTGTTCCCGAACAACCTGCACGCTGCGCACCTGAAAACAACCGCAAAAATTAAGATCAAAAGGGACGAAGCGCTAAACGCATTGATCGCAAAGCGGCTGCCCAAGCTGGAGAAATATACGTTCGAGAAAGATGGACTCTTCATTCGGCCGGCAAAGGACAGCTCCGAACTGTTCCTGGAAGGCAAGGCGCTGCAGCATTGTGTTGGCCAATACGCAAAAAGGTACGCTGAGGGACAATCCGACCTGTTTTTCATCCGTCGATCAGATGAACCGGACAAACCATTCTACACGGTTGAAGTGGTTGGTAACAAAATCACGCAGGCGTACGGCTATCGAAACTGCTTACCTACGCCAGAGGTGCAGGCGTTTATCGATGCGTTCAAGGCAGAGAAGCTCATGAAAAAGAAGGGCAGGAATAGAATCACAGAGCTGCAGGGGGTAGCGGTATGAGTGAATTAACGACGAGAACGCCACAGGTCATTGCGGCCGAGATCCGCAGCATTGACACACAGACCCGGGAAATTGTTCTGCGCAGCGCAATTGAGATCGGCAAGCGGCTGAACGAAGTCAAGGCACTCGTCCCTCACGGTGAATGGGGGGCGTGGCTGGAGGCGAATGTCCACTATAGCCAGTCCACCGCCAACAACTTCATGCGGATCGCGGACGAATACGGCTCAAATTTCCAAGCGATTGAGAATTTGAGTTACACAAAAGCGCTAGCGCTGCTTGGGGTTCCGGCGGAAGAACGGGAGCAGTTTGTACAGGAATATGACGTGGAAAACATGTCCGCGCGCGAGCTGCAGCAAACGATCAAAGAGAAGAAACGGCTTGAAAAAGAGTTGAAGAAAAGCCAGGAGGCTGCGGAGAAAGAGCGCAAGGAGCGCGAAGCGCTGGAGAAGCGTGTCGCGCAGCTTCAGACAGAGCTGGCTGATGCAAAGATCGCCGGCAACGCAGAGGAAGCACAGAAGCTGCAGGAGGCATTGGCCGAGGCACAAGTCAAGGTGAAGCAGTTGGAGAAGGAGCTGCGGGCAAAACCGATCGACGTGCCCGCGGTAGTAGAGAAGATTCCGGAAGAAGTCGAAAGGGAGCTGGCCGAGCTACGAAAGAAGGTGGCACAACCGGGCAACGAAACCGCAATCAGGTTTAAAGTCCAGTTTGACGGCCTTGTTGCCGGTTTTCGGGATCTGCTGGCCACGCTGGCGGAGATCCAGGATGCAGATCCAGAAACACATGAAAAGTTCAAAGGTGCGGTGCGCGGGCTGATCGAGAAAATGTCGGAAAAACTTCAATACGGTAAGGGAGGAAAGAACGATACCCAGGGAGGGACGTGCATTGAAAAAGAATGAAATCGAAATCGGCAAGTCGTATTCAAATGGCCATCCAGTTGGTAGCCGTTATCGTACAGTTCGGAAGGTGCTGGAGATAGTATATGGCCGTGCACCATTGGGTGAAAGCGAAGGATGGAACGTTCGATACCTTTGCCTTGAAGGCACGCGAGATGTAAAAGGACGAGAGGGAATCATAACACTCCAGGCGTTTGCTTCGTGGGCAAAAGAAGTGATTTAACAAACCATTACGTGTGATGAGGAGATGAACGAGTGATGAAGATGACAGTAGTTGGTTGGGGCGTACCGGTGGTTCTTCTCCTCTGCATGATCGGGTTTTACACCATGGGAAAATGGGGAGTAGACGCTATTTTGAGAAAGAGGAGGAAAAAGGATGCAAGCAGGACGTGAAATCAAGTTTCGGGGCAAATGTATTGCAGATGGTGAATTAAATGGGGAATGGGTATTTGGCGATCTGCTCCAGAAGAACGGAAAGATATATATCGCTCCGCACTCAAATTCTGTATCGGTCAATGGTCATATCGGAAAGCTGATAATCATGCACGAAGTATCTCCTGAGAGTGTAGGGCAATTCACCGGCCTCCGCGACAAGAACGGCAAGGAGATTTATGAGGGGGACTTCGTAAGGGTAAGGCCACGGTTGGTTGAAAACCAGGATGCTTTTACAGCACCGATTGTATGGAAACGATCTGGGTTTGAGCTTGATAGAACGATTGACGGATGGATCGGATACCCGATTGTCACCAGGTTGGACGGAATGGCGGACGAGCTTGAAGTCATCGGCAACATCTACGAGCACCCGGAACTGCTGCAGGCCGGCTGACTTAACACAACACACGATGTGATAAGTGAGGTGAAAGTCATGGGTGACGCACTTCGCGGAAGGAAAATTCGGATTACCTCCTGCGATCATCCTCAGAATTGGTACGCCGATAAAATCGGACAAGAATTTATCGTGCAAAGCGAGTGCAGTAGAAACAGAGAAAACCTCATTGTTAGAACAACAATCGAACAAGCTGGCTGGCCTTACGGATGGGTTAGCAAGAAGGATTGCGAATTTGTGACTTAACAAGACATTACATGTGGGAAGGCGATGCCTATGAGAAGTACAAAAGCGCGGTACGTGGGCTGATTGGGAAAATGTCAGAGAGACTTTGAGGAGAAGGGATCACGATGAACCGCATCCGGTTCTATAGGGAAAAGGCGGGGCTGTCCATCCGGCAGCTTGCAAAACGCGCCGGAGTGCATCGGAGCTATCTCGGACAGGTTGAGAGTGGTTACTATCCGGCATCAACAAAATTTTTGGCGCGAATAGCCAAGGAGTTGGGTGTTGCAATTAAGGATTTGATAGGGAAAGAGTGAAAACCCATGATGAACGACCGACAACTAACCATATCTTCTGCCGGCAGCCGCAAGGCAACCTACTGGCCCGCGCAAAACATCTACTGGTCGGAACTGGTAGACCGGCTGCGGGTGGTGGTGCGCGGTACCGAAACGCTAGCCGAATACCTCAAGCTGCCGAAAAGCAAACAAGATGAACTGAAAGACGTCGGCGGTTTCGTGGCCGGGACGCTGGCGGGCAACCGGCGCAAGGCCAGCGCTGTGACCGGTCGGGACGTCATCACGCTTGACCTGGACAACATCCCGGCCGGCGGCACGGCGGACACGCTGCGCCGTATCGACGCCCTGGGGTGCGCGTACGCCGTCTACAGCACACGCAAGCACGAGGAGGCCAGGCCGCGCCTCCGCGTGCTTGTGCCCCTCAACCGAACGGCCACGGCAGACGAGTACGAACCGTTGGCGCGAAAGCTGGCGTCGATCATTGGGATTGAGCTGTGCGACCCGTCGACGTTCGAGGCCCACAGGCTCATGTACTGGCCAAGCTGCTGCGCAGACAGTCAATACGTGTTCCACTACGGCGACAAGCCGTTTTTGGACGCGGACGGCCTGCTGGCGATGTACACCGACTGGCGCAACGTGGCGGAGTGGCCGCAGGTGCCCGGTACTTCCCAGTCACACGTCCGGCTGGCGACCAAGCAGGGGGACCCGACCGCCAAGCAAGGCATTGTCGGGGCGTTCTGCCGGCAGTACGACATCTACAAGGCGATGGAAACCTTCCTGCCAGGCGTGTACATCCCGACAGACGACGGCAGCGGCCGGTTCACCTACGCCGGCGGCAGCACGACCGGCGGGGCGATCGTGTACGACAACGGCCAGTTTCTATACAGCCACCACGCCACGGACCCGTGCAGCGGCCGCCTGGTGAACGCCTTCGACCTTGTCCGCCTGCACAAGTTCGGCGAGCTGGATGACGAAGCGAAGCCAGACACGCCGACGAACCGGTTGCCATCGTTTACGGCCATGTGCGAGTTCGCGCTGCAGGACGCCGGCGTCGCGGCGCTGATGAACCAGGAACGGTACGAGCGGGCGGTGGCCGATTTCACCGCGGCGGCCGCCGAAGGGGATGCGACGACTGCCGACGTTAACGACAAGAGCTGGATCAGCAAACTGCAGATAAGCTCTACCACCGGGATGCCGGTGAAAACGACGGACAACGTACTCATTATCCTGGAGCATGACCCACTGTTGAAAGGCAAAATCGCTTTCGACGAATTCGCCAACCGTGGCGTCGTGTTGGGGCCGGTGCCGTGGGATCTGCGCGAAGACCGGCGGCCGTGGACCGATCTTGACGATGCCGGCTTGCGGCACTACCTGGAACGGACGTACGGGATCACGGGCGAGCGCCGGATTCTGGACGCGGTCGCGTTGTGCGCGCATCGGCATTCGTTTGACGACGTAAAGGCGTACCTGGCCGGGCTGAGCTGGGACGGAGTGCGCCGGCTGGACACACTGTTCATCGACTACTTGGGCGCAGCCGATACTGCGTACACGCGGGCCGTGACGCGGAAATCGATCGTTGCAGCCGTGGCCCGCGCGATGGTACCCGGCTGCAAATACGATACAATGCCGATTTTGACCGGCCCGCAGGGGCTCGGGAAGAGCACATTGCTGCGCCTACTTGGTCGCCGCTGGTTTTCGGATAGCCTCCAGACGTTCGAGGGCAAGGAAGCGTCGGAGATGCTGCAGGGCATTTGGATTAACGAGATCGGCGAGCTGGCGGGCATGTCGAAGGTCGAAGTAAACGCAGTGAAACAGTTTTTGAGCCGAACGGAGGACATCTACCGGGCGCCGTTTGCGCGGCGGACACAGACGTTTCCCCGGCGGTGCGTGTTTTTCGGGACAACCAACAATGACGAGTTTCTGAGGGACGCGACCGGAAACAGGCGGTTTTGGCCAGTTGACGTTGGCGTACAGCAACCGACGAAAAGCGTGTTTGGACAACTGGAAGCCGAAGTGGACCAGATTTGGGCAGAGGCATTCGTCTACTGGCAGGCTGGTGAGCCATTGTATCTGTCCGGAGAGCTTGAGGAAGAGGCAAAACGGCAGCAGGAGCAGCATCGGGAGACAGATCCACGGGAAGGCATTATTCGTGAATTCGTGGAACGCCGGGTGCCGGTTGGCTGGGAAAAACGGACGCTGGGTGAAAGGCGCATGTATTGGGCCGGCGACTTCGAACGTGGAAACGTTGAAACGGTCGAACGGGATCGGATCTGCGCGGCTGAGGTCTGGTGTGAATGCCTTGGCGGTGACCTAAAAAACATGCGACGAGCCGACACGGTCGCCATAAACGCCATATTAGAACGAATTCCAGGGTGGAAGAAGCACAACGATGTCTACCGCTATGGGTGTTACGGCCGAGTGAAAGGCGGGTTTATCCGTGCGTAGTTGTTCAGGTTCTTGCCGCAGGTAGATGGTTTTAAGGTGTTCACCTTCTACCCGCGAAAAAAGACATTTTGTTCACCTTGTAAATTTTGGAATGTTCACCTTGTTCACTTTGAAAAATGAGAAAGTGAACATACAAAGTGAACACGAAAATTCAGTCGTACTAAGGCATTACTATTATTTGTTCACTTTGTTCACCTTGTTTGTATGTAAATAGAAGAATATAGAGGAATTAGAGAGAATGGGGGCACGCGTACACGCCTAATACGCCTAATTGCATATGTGTATACGCGCGTAAGTGAAAAAAGTGAACAGGTGAACAGCGGGCCAAATTCACAATGCTTGGGATTTTGATCGGAGGAATGAACATGCGCGAGCGCGACATAGAAAAATACTTGCGTGAACAGGTTCGAGCAGCAGGCGGCCGGGCGTACAAATTCGTTTCACCCGGCAACGCCGGAGTACCTGACAGGTTGGTGCTGTTCCCGGGCGGCCAGGCGGCGTTCGCCGAGTTAAAGGCACCGGGTAAGAAACCGACGGCGCTGCAACAAGCGCAAGCGGAAAAGATCAGGGCTTTAGGGTTTCAGGTCGCCGTCATTGACAGCAAGCAAGGCGTGGACGAATTCGTTCGGCAGTACGGCACCGGAAGGGCTGAGAGCTGATGAGATTTGTCCCGCATGCGTATCAGCGGTATTGCATCAACCGGCTGCTGACGGACGAAGCTTTAGGACTCTTCTTGGATATGGGCCTCGGCAAGACGGTGATTACGCTAACCGCGATCAACGACCTGAAATACAACCGGTTTGCTGTGAGTAAAGTGCTGGTTATCGCCCCGAAAAAAGTGGCAGAAGCCACCTGGAGCAAAGAGGCGTCGAAGTGGGATCACCTGAAACTGCTGCGCGTGGTGCCGGTGATTGGATCGGCCGCCAAACGGATTCGGGCACTGAATACGCCGGCCGATATCTACGTGATCAACCGTGAGAACGTGCCATGGTTGGTCGAATATTACCGGAACGCCTGGCCGTTCGACATGGTAGTGGTGGACGAGTTCAGCAGCTTCAAAAATCACCAGGCCAAACGGTTCAAGGCATTGACGTGGGTGCGCAAACATATTCGCCGTATCGTCGGGCTGACCGGTACGCCGGCGCCGAACGGGCTGTTGGACTTGTGGGCCCAGGTGTACCTGCTGGATGAGGGGCAGCGGTTGGGGAAAACGATCGGGGGATTCCGGGAACGGTACTTCGAGCCGGACCAGCGCGACCGCGATCGGATATACAGCTACGCGCCGAAGCCAGGGGCCGAAGAGGTGATCAGGCAGCTGATCGGTGATATTTGCGTCAGCATGAAAGCCGAGGACTACCTGGAGCTGCCGGATCTTATCCCGAATGTGGTGCCGGTAGTGTTGGACAGCAAGGCAAAAGCGGCCTATGAAAAGCTGGAGCGCGAGATGTTGCTGCAGGTGGACGAAAGCACGATCGACGCGGGAAGCGCAGCTGTCCTGACGAACAAGCTGCTGCAACTGTGCAACGGGGCCGTTTACGACGAGGACCGGAATATCGTCGAGATCCACAAGTGCAAGATCGAAGCGTTCCTGGAGCTGGTGGAAGGCCTGAACGGGAAACCGGCCCTGGTGTTTTACAACTTCCAGCATGATCTGGACCGCATCAAAAAGGCGCTGGCCGGATCCGGCTTGCGGGTACGCGAGTTGAAAGGACCGCAAGACGAGACAGACTGGAACAATCGGCAGATCGACATCCTGTTGGCGCACCCGGCCAGCGCGGCATACGGTCTGAATTTGCAGCAAGGCGGAAATCACGTGATATGGTTCGGGCTGAACTGGAGCCTGGAACTGTACGAGCAGGCCAACAAGCGGCTGCATCGGCAAGGCCAGACGGAGAAAGTGATCGTGCACCACTTGACCGTGGAAGGCGGGGTCGACGAGGACGTCATGGCCGCTTTGGAGGACAAGAGTAGTACGCAAGATCGGTTGATGGATGCGCTGAAAGCGAGAGTCGAGAAGGTTAAGGGAGCATGAACTTGACCGAGCAACAGGAGGGTGAGCAGAATGGCGCAAAAACAAGTATTAAGTCCGCAAATGCTTGAAGAGATTGCCCGTGTAGCTGTACAAGCAGTACTGGACTTTCAAGAGAAAGAAAAGCAGAAGCAGCAGAAGGCGAAAAAGGATTGGCGGCTGCGTAATACAAAACTGTTGTTGAAGCATTACCGGTCGTTCGTAAAACACAGCGAGGGCGTGAAGGAAAAGTTGTCGGCATTGGAGAGGGCAGAAGCCCTTGAAGAACTCTACACTGATGAGCTGGCGATCGAGGCAATCAAGCGTAGCAAAAAGCGGACGCTGGCGATGGTCCAATTCATCCAAAAAATGCTGGACGTTTACAAGTTGATGTGTGAAACGTCAGGGCAGTCAGAAGACATGAGGCGGTATCAAATCATCTACGAGCTGTACATCGCAGAGGAAAAACGAACAGTCGAGGAGCTAGCTGAATTTCACAAAATTGAGCCGAGAACCGTCTACAACGATGTAAAAAATGCTACAAAAACCTTGTCAGTACTGATATTTGGCGTTGATGGGGTTGAGCTCTACTGACTTCAATTTCGTTTCAAAAAGAGTTCATTTTCTTTTCAACCGGCCCGTGTTAGTATGATAACGTGGAAAATTATACAAAGCAATTCGAGCCATCCGATGAACGGGTGGCTTTTGTTTTTGGAGGGGTCGCATGAAAATTATCCAGATCACGTTGCCAGTGAGAGAGTGGGAAGACTGCGTGCTGGCCTTCCGCGAGAAGGAAAAGCGCAAGTGGCAACGCAAGCTTGAAGCGCAGTGCGCGGGGAAATAATCGCGAGACATACGGCGTCGGCCACCTCGCTCCCCGTCCAGTGTGCCTCATATTCGAACACGCCAATCCTGCCCCAAGTGTGCAGTGACACGTACCTTTTGCGGCAAGCAGGGGCAAATGCTTGTCGGTTGGCTGGTATCCCGCCAGTCGGCTGCACTACCTCCTACGGCCTGTGACCGCAGCAGGCATAAGGATGGCTCGCGGCGGCTGCCTCACGCCGAAGCAAGTGAGGCACATACAAAACAAACACTATGTCGGCGCCACGAATTTGGAAAAAATGGAAGTTCTTTATGCAGGATTTTATGCATACTTGCCTTCGGGAAATAAGCCAAAATGCCGAAAAATCAAGAGTGCATAAACATACACCGTCTGATAAAAGTCGAGTAGGGGCATAAAACCCTTGGAGGTTTAGTGTTTTTGAGGGTTTTTGTACTTTTCTAGTGGGTCCGATAGCGAGGATTATGTAAACTTTTTCAGGGGCATTATGTATATCTTATGCACGGTAACAGCCTTTCATTTTCCAGTTTAAGGGCGGTGAGGTGACATGTAGTGGCAAGAGAACGAAGCCCAAACAGAGATAAAGCTTTCGATCTGTGGGTAAACAGCGCCGGCACTATGAAGTTGAGGGATATCGCTCAAGTCTTGGGCGTGTCCGACTCGCAAATTCGCAAGTGGAAGAACCAGGACAACTGGGATGACAAACTGAAAGGTAACGTTACCAATCCGAAAAGTAACGTTACCGATAACAGACAAAGTAACGCTTCCAAACGCAAAGGTGGGCCGGGGGCTCCGAAAGGAAACAAATACGCCGTAGGGAACAGAGGCGGAGCTGCGCCGAAAGGAAACAGCAATGCAGTCACCCACGGCTTTTTTCGTCGTATTTTCCCAGACGACGAGGAGACGCATGCCGTCATAGGAGAGATCGGCGTGAAAAGTCCCCTGGACATTCTTTGGGAGAACATTGTCATTCAGTACACGGCGATCGCGCGGGCTCAAAAGATCATGTTCGTCCGTGATCAGCAAGACTTGACGCGCGTACTAAAAAGACAGAAACCGGGCATGTTTGGAGACGAGGTTGAGTGGGAGTTGCAGCATGCCTGGGACAAACATGCAACGTTCCTGCAGGCTCAGTCCCGGGCCATGTCAACACTCCAGAACATGATCGCGAAGTATGAAGAGCTGTGCCGATCCGACTTGGCCACAGAGGAGCAGCGTCTGCGGATTGAAAAGCTCAAAGCCGAAATAGCCATGGTGAAAGGCGATGAGGAAGGCGCCCAGGATGACGGATTTATTGACGCGCTGAAAGGGAAAGCGCTGGAGGTATGGCAGCATGAAAGCGAGACTGAAGGTTAAGGCTTCGACGTTTCGCTGGAAGCCGTTTTCCGTCAAACAACTCCAGGTGCTCACGTGGTGGATGCCGGAGAGCCCGCACCACAACAAAAACGCGATCATTTGCGACGGGTCGGTACGCGCCGGAAAGACCGTCGCAATGTCCTTCAGCTACGTCTGTTGGGCGATGGAGATGTTTCAGCATGAGCAATTCGGGATGGCCGGGAAGACGATCGGAGCGCTTCGCAGGAATGTAATCGGTCCACTGAAGCAGATGCTCAAGAGCCGTGGGTACTACGTGCACGACAGCTTGACTGACAACATGCTCACGATCAGACGCGGCAGAGTGACGAACTACTTTTTCCTGTTTGGCGGAAAAGACGAGCGCAGCCAAGACCTGATCCAAGGGATCACGCTGGCGGGTATGTTCTTCGATGAGGTTGCCCTGATGCCGGAGTCTTTCGTAAACCAGGCTGTTGCCCGCTGCTCCGTAACGGGGGCAAAACAGTGGTTTAACTGTAACCCGGCCGGCCCGTACCACTGGTTCAAGCTTGCGTGGTTGGATCAGCTTGAGAAGAAAAACGCGCTCCACCTCCACTTCACGATGGACGACAACCTGTCGCTTTCGGAAGAGCGCAAAGAATTCTACAAGCGTATGTTTACCGGCATCTTCTATCAGCGGTATATCCTCGGCTTATGGGTGTTGGCTGAGGGGATCATCTACGACATGTGGGATGATGACCTGAACACATTCGATGATGACGACCTTTCACTTGGCTTCAAGGCCAGAGCTCGCAGGTATATCGCCGTCGACTACGGCACCAGCAATCCCATGGTGTTTTTGGACATCTGGGACGATGGCGATACGTGCTGGATCGTAAACGAGTACTATTACGACGGCCGCGCAAAAGGTGTCCAGAAAGAAGACAGCCAGTATGCCGACGATTTTGTGAAGTTCGTCGGGACGGAAACTCCTCCTCTCTACGTGATTCTTGACCCATCAGCGGCAAGCTTCAAAGCCGCGCTCCGCAACCGCGGGTACCGGGTAAAGGATGCGGAAAACAACGTGGAAGACGGAATCCGGATGACGTCCACGATGATCGCAAAACGAAAACTGCGCGTACATCGGCGGAACTGCCCGAACTTCCTGAAGGAGCGTGCCAGCTATGTGTGGGATGAAAAGTCGGCTGAACACGGTAAGGAAAAGCCCCTGAAGCAGAATGACCACAGTATGGACGCGATCAGATACTTCACGAAAACTGTAATCAAACCCAGACGTCTTCTGGGGTAAGAAAGGAGGACGCCAATGACCAGACGCGAGCGAAGCGCTACAAGGGACGCTAGGCAGCCGCCTAAGAGGCCCGAGCCAAAGATGCCCAGGGGCCTGACCACCGACGCTTTTTCCAACGTTCTGGCGCGGCTGGGGTACGGTACACCGAATCTCATGGAGGGCACGGAATACCCGTTAACCCGGCTTACGCAGAACTACCAGCTGATGAACAGTCTGTATCGCAATAACTGGATCGTGCGGAAAATCATCGACGTGATCCCGGAGGATATGACGCGCAACTGGATCACCATCACGACTCAGCTGCCGCCTGACGAGATCCGCAAGCTGAACAAGCTTTGGCGTGTGCGCCGGGTACGGCAAAAGATACTGACCGGTTTAAAGTGGGGTCGGCTGTATGGCGGTGCGGTTGGTGTCATCATGATCGAGGGTCATGAGGATATCCTTCATGAGCCGTTGGACTTTGACACGATAATGCCAGGCTCCTTTAAGGGATTGCTGATCCTGGATCGCTGGTCCGGAGTGTCTCCCAGCGCAGAGCTGGTCGCCAACATCGACGACCCTGAATTCGGCCTGCCTGAGAGCTATCAGGTTACCATGGAGGACGGCCGCACGCAGAGAGTGCATCACAGCCGAATCGTTCGGTTTATCGGGCGGGAGCTGCCATATTGGGAGAAGCTCGCGGAGTCGTACTGGGGCGCGTCTGAAGTGGAAGTCGTCTTCGACGAGCTGAAGAAACGCGATAACACGTCCTGGAACATCGCGCAGCTGATCTTCTTGGCCAACCTTCGCGTGTTGAAGATGTCAGACCTAGGCGAAATGCTGGGAGTCGGGGATGAACAGGCACAGCGAGAACTGTACAACACGTTACAGGCACAAAATTGGCTCATGTCAAACATGGGCCTTTATTTGTTGAACAAAGACGATAGCTTTGAGACGCATCAGTATACGTTCTCCGGCCTGAATGATATCTACGAGAGTTTCATGCTCGATATTGCCGGTGCGTGCCAGATCCCGGTTACGAAATTATTTGGACGCTCCCCCGCTGGCATGAATGCAACCGGGGAAAGTGACATGCAAAACTACTACGAGGTGATTCAGCAGCAGCAGGAGTCCATCCTCGGCCCGGTGCTGGATAAGCTTCTCCCCATCATGTGCATGTCCGAGTTTGGCGCGATCCCGGACGACCTGGAGTATACGTTCAACCCGATCCGCACACCGGATGATGAAGAAATCGCCGACTTGGCTGATAAGAAGACCAAGTCGATCCTCGAAGTGTACAATGCTGGGCTCATCAGCCAAAAGACGGCGCTGAAGGAGCTGAAGCAGCTCTCTACCACAACCGGCATGTTCAGCAACATAACGGACGAGGACATCGAGAACGCAGACGATAGCACCCATCAAGGCGAGGAGGGGTTTGGTGGTGATTTAAGTTATGGCGAATTCACTTTGGGCGCCGAGACGTCGAATCGAACAGGCGTACCGCAGGGCGATACAAGCAGCGTTGAAAAGTTTAGGCGAGTCCTTGACCGGATTAGAAGACGTTTCCGAAATGCTTGACCGAGTCCGGGACTATGCTTACAGCCCACAATTTGCCGAATACGCTGAGGCATCAGCTTTGAAGATGGTGACTCACCTGTTCAGCGACGCTGGACGTACCTGGAGGCAGGCAGCGAAACATAACAGCCAGGGGCGTCTCATCTTTGCAGCGCTGCAAAAAGAGCTGCGAGGCCCGATTGGGGCCGCTGTTAGGTTCCAGGTCGAGCGTAACGCGGCGATCATTAAGTCACTGCCTCTCGATATTGCAAAACAGGTAAACGAGCATGTCCTGCGGGAGGCCATGAAGGGGACCAGGGCTAGCGAGATCGCGGAACAGATTAAGGCGTTCTTTCCCGAGACGTCAAAGGCCAAGGCGAACCTGATCGCAAGGACCGAAGTGAGTAAGACGGCCACCGCATTGACGCGAGCGCGGAGTGAGGAGATCGGTGTGAACTGGTACATCTGGCGCACCAGCGAAGACTCCCGGGTCCGTGATTCGCACAAGCTGATGGACGGGGTGCTTGTGAAGTGGACGGATCCGCCAAGTCCTGAAAGGCTGAACGGGGAAAAACGTACGTTTGGGAACTACCATGCGGGCGATATCTTTAACTGCCGCTGCTTTACGGAGCCCGTGATTGATCTGGACCTAGTCAGCTGGCCCGCCAAGGTATACTACGGTGGCCGGATTCACCGCATGACGAGGAGGCAGTTCGAGCGGATCGCATAATGCGGCCGAAAGGAGGTGAAAGACAAGTATGAGAGCATATTACGGATCACGCTTTAGCCCAAACATGACGGTCACCCCAGAACGCTTTTTGATATGTCATAACGTCCCAATCGCTCGGACAGGCTGGTACGAATACCTGGGCGAAGAGATTGGCGCGGACGACAAAAAGGGCGAAATTGTGAAGGTGTATCGCAGCCCGGAAGAAGTATTCAGCCCTGCTGCTATAGCCAGCTTCGAGGGCAAAGTGGTTACCGACGAGCATCCTCCTGTACCCGTTACCTCTGAAAATGCGACTTGGTATGCGAAAGGTACCGTGCAAAATGTCCGGCAAGGCACGGGAGAAAACAGTGATCTTTTGCTTGCCGATCTTGTTGTGTACGACCAGACACTCATCGCTGAGATTCAGGCCGGAAAACGAGAGGTGTCCTGCGGTTACGATTGCGTGTACGAGGTTATGGAGGACGGCACGTATCAACAGAAGCAAATCCGAGGCAACCACGTCGCTGTTGTAAAAAGTGGTCGTGCTGGTGACCGAGTTGCGATAAGAGATGCAAATTCCCAAGCGCTTGGGAATCTTAACTCGAACCTGAAAGGAGATATGAGTATGGCAAAAAAGATTGCACTGCCGAAGAAACATTCGCGCGTCACTGATTTTCTGGCCGCTATCGGCCTGAAGCAGTTTGCGCAGGACGCCGAACCGGAGGATATCAAAGAAGCTGTGGACGCACTGGTCGAAGAGAAAGGAACGGTTGACGAGGAACCGAAGCCAGAAGGAGGGGCGACCGATTCTCAGGACCCGGCAATCCAGGCTTTGGCCGAGCAAGTTGCCAAGCTGACAGAGCTTGTAGCTAGTCTCGCGGAAAACGCGGCGAAGGACAGCGAAAAAACGCCGGAACAGCAGATCGATGATGCGATTGCGGAACTTGAAACGAAACTGGAACCCGCCGCTGATGACGAAGAAGAAAGCCACACAATCCCCGTCGAGCACATGGATGACGAGGAAGGACCGGTATCTGATCCCGATTACCGCCCGCAAAGTGTACTGGACAACGCGTACAAGATCGAGGCGCTGAGAGCGATCAAGCCGATTATCGCGGCTATTCCGGATCCGGTTGTACGTAAACGGGCTGCTGACGCCGCAATCGCAAGCATCAAGAGTCGGCCTGTCAAGAACACGTACGCAGCCATCACGCCAAAGAAACCGCAGCCGGCCCTAGATACAAAAACTGTTGATCGTCAGCAGCTGATCGCGGAACTTGGCCGTAACATCGCCAAGAAGCACAATCCCCACTACAAGGAACGCTCCTAAGAGCGTAAGAAAGGAAGGATGAAAAATGCCAGGATTTGCAGTTGGAAAGGCTTTGAATCTCGGTTATCCCGGGAGTGTTTCACGCAGTGCTGACGCGATCATCACGAACCGCTTGGTCCGGGAGACGGACACAGAAAACATTAACTTTGGTGACGCCGTTGTCCTGAACAGTGACAATACCTATTCCAAGTTCGGGGCTGGCGGAACAGCGGCAACCTTCGCCGGCATTGCGGTACGTGAAGTAAAGCAGTCTACAGACTATTTCGCTGCTCAAGGTTTCTATCGACCGGGAGAGCCGTGCGACGTCATTGTACGCGGGTCTGTTACGGTTTTCTGCAATGTGGGCACACCCACTGCAGGCGGAGATGTGTATGTGCGCGTGGCCGAGAACCCTGCAGTTCCTGACGGGGTGGTCGGTGGGTTCGAAGCAGCGGCAGACGGAGCAAACACTGTCAAGCTGCCCGGGGTCAAGTGGAAAACGGACAAGATCGACGCTAATAAAGTCGCCGAGGTCACGATTCTGCAGCGGAATAATCCGTAATCAAGGGGGATGAGCACATATGAACGCACCAAAAGCACCTATGGCACGCAAAGTGCACACGATTGATGGCCTCGGGCCGTCGATGATGATGAATGACGCCGCGATCAGTTCCGGGATGGCTTTCCTGGTAGGGGAGCTGGAAAAGCGAGATCCGCGGCTCCTGGAACCGTTGAACAGTGTAACTTGGATGCGCGACATCGTGGCGAAAACTGGTGGCGGATGGGTTGAGTTCACGTCCAATCAGTTTATCAACTACGCCACGACCGGCGGCAATGAGAATGGCATCATCGGTGGAGAGACCAACGACATCCCAGTGATGCAGGCCGACGCGACCAAAGATGTTTACAAGGTCTTCACTTTCGCCAACATCCTGAAGGTTCCGTTTGTCGACCAGCAAAAGCTGCAAGGAATCGGGCGTAGCCTTGACGACATCTTGGACAAAGGAATCCGACTGAACTACAACAAGTCGATCGACAACATCGTCTACACCGGGGTACCACGTGCGGGCGTTTACGGGATTGTGAACCACCCGGACATTACGGCTCGCTCTGTTTCCGTGGGGGCTGCCGGCCAAACCAAGTGGAGCAGCAAAACCCCGGATGAGATTCTGGCGGACGTCAACACGATTATCACGGAAACGTGGGCGGCGTCCGAGTATGATCTGACTGGTATGGCGAACCACATTTTGATTCCGCCGCAGCAGTATGCGTATCTCGTTGGAACCAAAGTGAGCGAAGCCGGGAATATCTCCATCCTGCAGTTCCTGCTTGATAACAACATCGGCAAGAACCAGGGTGTTGATCTTGTGATTGCTCCTTCCCGTTGGTGCGCAGGGGCCGGCACAGGCGGCACGGACCGGATGGTTGCTTACGTCAACGACGAGGACCGCGTAAACTTTGACCTGACTGTGCCGCTGAGCCGTGTCATGACGCAGCCGCAAGTTACCGAGATGGCGTACCTGACCGCGTATGCGGCCCAGATTGGCCAGGTCAAGTTCTTGTACACCCAGTGCGCTCGCTACGGCGACGGCATCTAAGGAGGGTATAACGCATGCGTATCTTCGCGAAAAAAGCATTTCAATTTGATCACCCGGCGGGCCATGAGCCCGCTGTTGTTGTTCAGTCTCAGAGCTTTGCTGATGTACCGGATTGGGTCGCGGCGTCGACCATGTTTAAGTTGGCAAGTATAAGCGGTGACGTCACTGTGATCGAGAGCAAGCAAGACGAAAAGGCAGCTGAGAGTGGAAAAGGCAAAGCATCCACGAGAGGTAGAAAAGGAAATCCCAGCGAGAAGGTTAAGGAACCAGGAGAGGGTGGCCTCCCTGCAGAAGGCGAAGGTTTCGACGTCCCCACAGAAGGGGAAGGTACCGACGTACTTGATGATGAGCTCTAAAGGCAGGTGAGCTCGTATGTCAATCGCAAATGACGGGGGTCTGAGCGCGTCCGGGGTTATCGGACGCGCTTCAAATATCAGGCCAGGGAGTAACCCCCCATTTACGTATGATGACTTCCTCGCTATGTACCCTCAGTTCGGTCCTGATGCTAACGGGGTCTACGTTGTGCCGCAGGCGATCACGCAAATGTACATCGACCTGGCCAACGCAAGCATTCGACAGGCACGTTGGCACGCTTACTGGAGAACTGCGATGGGTTGGTTTGTCGCCCATTTCTGCACCCTCTATCTCCAGGGCACAGCAGACCCGAACAGCGGCGCTGCTGGGGTCTTGGCCGCCGGACAGACTAGGGGGCTGGTTACTTCTGAGTCAGCGGGTGACGTATCGGCCAGCATCGATTATTCAGCGATTGCGCAGGATCTGGACGGTTGGGCTGCATGGAAGCTGACTATCTATGGCCAGCAGCTCGCGACGATCGGCAGGATAGTCGGGGCAGGTGGCATTTATGTTTACTAGGAGTGGCACCCATGTTTAGCGCCCTGTCCAATGTCACCACGGGCATCGATAAGACAAACGAGATCAAGAAGCTCCTGGACGGCCTGGCGAGGAAGCAAGTGTATGTGGGAATCCCGGAAGGCGGCGAGAGGGTTGAGGAACCGGGCCAGGCCATCACAAACGCTCAGCTGCTTTATGTGCACACACACGGCGTACGCCAAAAGGCCATGCGTGACGAGATGAATCCAAAAGTGGAGAGCGGCGAGATGACGTACAGCAAGGCCTATGAGTTGTGGCTGCAAACACATGGTTCTCCACTTTGGCACTCACCGCCGCGCCCGGTTCTCGAACCCGCCATCGAGTACAACAAGGAGGCGATCGCCAAGCAGTTGCGAAGGGTGTCGGAGGTGGCCCTTGAGGGCGGCGACCCGACACCTGAGCTGCACAAAGCAGGCATGATGGGGCAAAACTTCGCGCGGGACTGGTTTACGAACCCTGCAAATGGATGGCCTCCTAACGCCCCGACTACTGTAAAGAGAAAAGGTAGCGATAAACCCCTGATTGATACCGGGGAGCTGCGTAAAGCTATCACCTACGTTGTGAAGGACTGATGTAAGTGATAAACGTAAGTCGTGTCATCACAAGCCCGAATTTAGCCCAGCCCTATGTTGTTCATCGCAAGTCCGCTACCTGGTCCGCTGGCCGCACGGTGCTGACCGAAACACAGCTGACGATGAGAGGAGTTGTGACTGTAGCGGACGCCGAAACAATGGAGCAGCTGCCGGAGGGTGATCGCGTTTCAGGCTTGATGTGCTTCTATGCCAACCGGGAATTGTTCAGGACACGAGAAGACGGCACGTCCGACCAGATCGTATGGCGCGGCGAGCGGTACCGGGTGAAGCAGGTTTTCCCGTATGGGGACTACGGCTACTACAAGGCTGTGGCTGAAAGGATGGCAGGTGATTAAAGATGGCGGACACGGTACTCTCGTTAACCGAGATCGAGAATATTTTTTGGCTGTTCACCATCAAGAGTCTTGGTCTTGATCCTGTAGCAGACAAAAGCCAAAAACGGATTCGCATCGGGTACCCGGCAGAAGGTGCCCCGGCCTGGAAGCATGACGAAGACGTCGGTTTTATTTTCATCGCAAGTGTTGACGAGCCCATTACACAGCAGGTCGAGGTGGGGTACAACAAGATGAGTGAGACCGCGGCCGAGCGTGTCGCCAGCTACACGAGGGTGCATCAGGTAACATGGACCTTTTATGGACCGAATAGTTTCGACGATGCGGACCGAGTGCGATCTGGCTTATATACCCATCCCGCACTGTTCGCTCCGCTGCGTCTTGTAACCAGCGTTACCGCTCCCGTCCGTTTGCCGGAGTTGTTTGCCGGACAATGGTGGGAGCGCTCCACTTTTACTGCGCGGTTTAACGAGAAGGTTGTTCGCACATCCTCGGTCAACTACATCGAGTCGGCAGAGGTAAAAGTTGTCCCGAACAGGTAAGAAAGGTAGGTGTTTTTCTTGGCGCAATCTCTTGACGACATCGTAAAGGTGAACGTCACTGTATCACCGCAGGCGCAAAGTGCCGGGTCTTTCGACATCGGCTTGATCGTCGGTAAGTCAGCGGTTATTTCCACGCAGGACCGTGTGAAGATTTATACAAGCCTCGCAAGCATGAAGTCTGATGGCTGGACCGGCGAAGAACCTGAGTACAAAGCGGCTGCACTATACTTCAGCCAATCTCCTACTCCATCGAAACTCGTGGTTGGCAGATGGGATGGGACCGGGGAAACGGCAGTTGATGCCGTAGATGCTTGCCGCGCCGCGAATAATGACTGGTATGGCTGCTACGTTGTGAATGCGACTCCCGAAGAGATCGAGGAGGTAGCTGCAGCTGTAGAAGCAATGAAACCAGAGTCGACGTTTTTCTACACGACGAATGACGAGGCCGTGAAGAATGGGACACCGGGGAACATCATGGAGGCATTGAAGGGTGCCGGCTACAAACGTACATTCGGCATGTTCAGTACCACTGAGCATGCAGCGGCTGCCGTAATGGGTTATGCGATGGGCGCGAATACCGGCGGAGCAAATTCTGCGTACACGTTGGCCTACAAATCATTGGTTGGTGTAACCCCTGAGCCTCTCTCCACGACAGAGGTGCAGAAAATCCTCGCCCTGAACGGCAACGCATACACGCACTACGGGACCAACTACAAACTGCTTGTACAGGGCACTATGGCAAACGGCGTACCCTTTGACGAAGTTCTGAATCTGGATATGCTCACGGCAGAAATCCAGATCGGGGCGGTCAACGCTCTTGTGCGAGCGGCAAAGATCCCGCAAACCGAGGACGGGATGTCGCTTTTGATCAACGCAATTGAGGAACAGTGTGAAAAGTCGGTAGTCCGGGGAGCCATTGCACCGGGTGTGTGGAAGGCCTCACCTGTGCTGACCTTACAAAGAGGCGATACGCTGTCGAAAGGATACTTGGTGTTGGCCGAGAGCATCGCAAGCCAAACGCAAGAAGACCGTGAAGCTCGGAAGGCTCCACCGATTTATGTACCAGTAAAGATGGCCGGGGCGATCGAACATGTGGTTATTAATGTGACGGTCAACCGCTAGAAAGGATGTGAAGGTAAGTGGCGTATACAACATACAGCTTTGAGGACGTATCGCTGGTGATCTCGCACCCGTCGGTAGGGCAGTACGTGGCGACTGGAAAAGGTCTTGGCAGCATCACTACCACCATGACGACTGAGCGTACGGTGCATGATGTCTCTGCCGACGGGTCGGTCATGGTCTCAAAGATTGTTGGGCGCAATGGCAGCCACACAATTTCCGTTCAACAGACATCCGATCTGAACAAGTGGCTGACGAAGTTGTACAACTACCTGGAGCAGGCGCCGGCATCCGAGTGGGCTAGGATCAGCCTTACGATTCGTTCACCGTACATGCAGGATTTGATCCGCTCGACCGGTGTATCTTTCCAGAAGCTGCCGGATAAGCCGTACCAGGCACAAGGGCAGCAGGTGAGCTGGGTGCTTATGGCAGCTGACGTCGATCAGACAGTCGCATAGAACAATACATTTTAAAGAAGAGCCTAAAAGCTCTTTTTACTTTTAGGGAGGGAACGGCATGCAACCGCGCGTGAACTACAAAGACGTTGAGGTGAAGGGCCGGAAGTTCCGTATTCGGAAATTTTCGGCCCGTGTGGGTTCTTTCATGATCATCAAGTTGACTTCGATTTTGGCGCCGATGTTTTCTCGCATGAAACTGAGGGCGGGAGGCATCGAGGATTTTAACCCCGATGACTTTGATATCTCGGGCTTTTTGGAGCCGCTCGCCAGAATGTCGGAAAAAGACTTCAACTACATCCAGGAGCAAGCTCTTCGGGTCTGCTTCGAGCTGTTGCCCGCCGGGCCCGCACCGGTGCTGAACGAAAACGGCTCGTTTGGGGTAGCGGACCTGGAGGACGACACGGCAGCCGTCATGGAACTGACGATCCACGCGCTCGGATTCAATCTGACCGGTTTTTTTCAAGACAGCGGCCTGAGTGGACTAGTGGCCGGCTTGACTTCATCCCGGCAAGACTGATTAACGTGGACGAGTTTCTGTTCGCCCCTGTCCTCGGCGGTCTCTGGCAACACCGGGATGTCGTTGAGGATGTGTTCGACATCGATGATCTGTTGGACGCTCACGAAATCATGGCAGTGCGGGAAGAAAATATACGCAGAGCGCAAGAAGCGGCCAGACTGCAGCAGGAAGGGGGGACGCTAAGATGATTGACGTGATCAAAGAGTACTTGGTCTCGCTCGGGATGCAGGTAGACAAGAAGTCATTTGACGCAGCAGATAAAACGATCAATACGCTCGAACAAGGCGTCAAAAGCTTTGCGGGGTCGACAATCCGAAACTTCGCCCTGGCGAGTACGGCTGTTGTCAGCGCGATGGCCACCGCGAGCATCGGTATCCTGACCTTTCTCGGCAGTCTGGCAAAAGCCGATCTGGAGACTGAGAAGTTCGCCCGGCGGATGTGGCTATCAAAGGATGCTGCAGCAGAGCTGAGCAACACTCTAAAGGCCATGGGCGCTACGATCGAAGACCTATACCTCAGTCCAGAGCTCATGCGGAACTTTCAGCAGCTCCGTTCCACGATAAACGAGATGAAGCCTCCACCTGAGTTTCAGAACCAGATGAAGTTCATACGGTCGATCCAGTTCGAGTTTCAACGGCTGCGCCTGGAAGCGACATATGGGCTGCAGTGGATCGGCTATTACCTGTTCAAGTACCTGGAAGGGCCGTTGGTGAGGGTTAAAACCACTTTGCAGGCCATGAACAAAAACGTTATCCAGAACATGCCGAATTGGTCGAAGAATATCGCACAGGTACTGAGTTGGGTTGGTCGTCTCGGTGCGACCTTCATTCATGCAGGTGCTGATGTGCTTCGGCTAGTCTCAGAACTCGGCGATCGTATCCCGCGGACTATCAAGATCATCGGAGCGTCTTTGCTAGGGCTGGCCGTACTGCTGAAAACAGGGCCGCTTGGAATCATATTCGCCCTTTTGACGTCGTTGCTTTTGCTTCTTGACGACTTTTACACGTTTCTGGAAGGCGGCGAAAGTGCTCTCGGCCCGCTGTGGAAGAAGCTGCAGGACTTTTACAAGCTCCTCAAAGACACTGGCGCCATCGATCGGTTGGGAAAAGCGTTTGACAACGTATTTCGAACGATCGAGGACTGGCTTAAACGAGCATGGGGTTGGTTGCAGCAGCTCTACAACAAGTTGCAAGAGCGCGGCTATCTCGATACCCTGGAGAGCGCGTGGTCGTCAACGTTTGGGCTGTTGTTCAAGATTGTGCAAGGTCTGTGGGGCTGGGTTACGGCTTTCTTTGACGAGTTGAATGACGAAGGAATCTTATCCGGATTGATCGACTCGGTCATTGATCTCGGTAAAGAGATCAACGAAACGATTGGCTGGGTAGCCGATCTGGTCTCCAAGTTTTTGGAACTGGAAGAAGTGCAGAGCGTTTTGGAGGGGATCGGGAACTTCGTGTCCGGGACGCTGAAGTTCGCGCTTGAACTGGTCAAGAATACGATCGACGGCATCACAAACAGCATAAAGATTGCACGTGCATGGCTATCCGGGGACGACGAGGGGCTGCAGCAGGCTTTAAAAGAGCAGGACGCTCTGAGGAAACGGGAAGCTGAGTTCGGCCAGCGCTACGGCGGGAAGATCAAAGACTTTTTCAACTTCATGTTTGTGGATGAGAACGCACCGAATCCGTTTCTCTCTGGTACAGCCGAGTCAAGCAAACAAGCAGACAAGATCAATACCAGTGTCACTAACCTACCAAAGGGAATGGAGCCATCATTCAAAAAGGCGCTGAATGAATCGGAGCTTGTAAAGGGGTTCCGCAGTTTCAATCAGGACCTGAACAAAGGTTTTAACCTGCTGGCCATGATGATTAACCCGGAAGCTCTCCGACAGTACCATGATATGAGTATGGGCGGACTGCCGAGCAGCTACATGTACACAGCAAGCACGACTTCCAATCAAACAATCATCAGGACCGAAAACAAACCTACGTTCTACATTACCAGCACTGACCCGAAAGCTGCTGCTCAAGAAGTAGGGCAAATATGGACGGGCATGAATATCCGCAGCATGCGTCCCGCTTTCGGATAGGAGTGATTGTATGGCGATCAATCCAATTCTGGACCTCAGCTCTCAGCCTATCGCGTCGCTCGTCTACCTGAAGACCAACATCGGCGGCTGGTTTTTTGACGCTTTCTTGCGATCGACGCACACCAGCCGTCTGAACATCACCCAACACCCGGTCCAGACGGGAGCTGCACTCACGGATCACGCTTTTCTACAACCCAAAGAGCTGACCATGGAGATCGGGATGTCGGACACGGCGACCGGTCTCATACCAGGTCAGTTTACGGGCGGCTGGAGCCGGTCCGTGCAAGCGTTCAAGGTGTTGCAAGAACTGCAGGCCTTGCGCGTTCCGCTCCAGGTGCACACCCGTTTGGGTTTGTACCAAAACATGCTCATAGAAGAGATCTCTGCACCTGACGATTTCACGACGCTGTGGGGGCTGCGGTGCACAGTGACTCTGCGAGAGATCATCGTCGCGCAGGTGCGGACGGTGAAGATCAGCAGCAAACCGGCTGTGACGGATCGGGCAAATCGTGGGAAGTTGGAACCCGGCGACCCTAATCAGAGTGTTCTAAAGCAATGGGGGGTTGACAAGGCGATGAGCAAATTGTTTGGAGGGTGATTTTATGCCGATCACTATCTTGCCGATTGTCCCGTCCATGAATCAAAACTTTACTTGCACGCTTCCTGTCGATTCCAAGAACATCACACTGGATTTTTCTTTGACGTACAACACACCGGGTGGGTACTGGTTTATGTCTATTACCGACCATGAAACGGGAAAGTTATTGGTTGATTCTTTACCTTTGCTGCCAGGAGAATATCCTGCTGCTAACTTGTTGAGTCAATATAGCTATTTGGAGATTGGAAGTGCAGTGCTCGTTTCGGTTACGGGTGATGGCACAATGCCTACATTTGAATCTTTGGGAAGAGACCATTTCGTGTTATGGGGAGACAATACCTCATAAATTGAGTAAAGGGTCCTTTCCAAAATACGATCATTAGCAAAATTCTACAAAAAACCCTCCTTTTTATGGTAGTATACCGTTAATCAATAAATTAGGGGGTAATTGGATGAGCTTTTTAAGAGTGCTTCTCGCGGTATTTATTGTAGCTTCGCTCACTGCGAATGTAGCGTATGCAGCTGAGACCCCGATGAAAGCAAACACAGTGACAACTCTGCAGAAAGAACAACCAATCAGGGGGTTGCCGGCCACAGCTAAAGATATTGCAGAGGCTAAAGACAAAAGAAAATTTGTAGAAGATAACTATGCAAACCTTTTGAAGACATTTCCAGACACAGTTGATATGGCTTCGACTGGCCGGACGTTTGTAAGAGTCCGGAAAGGATTGTATCAGGAAGCGAAGCTCACTAACAGTAGGTATGATTTGGTCCTGCAGCTTGGTGTTACTAGCCTTGTGCCTGCAGACCAAAGAGATACTATAATTTTTAAATTGGTACTTCCAGACGGTCGAGAAATCGGGGCTGCTGAAATCGGGCTCGATGAGGAATCTTTATGGGTACAACAATTTTTTGTTTATCCCCTCCAAAAGCTATTGCCCATTACCGTGAATGTCTGCTTTGGGGTATCTGAAAAGGTCGACCCTTCTACCTGCATTTTAAGGGTATACGATGGAAATGAGCACATAGATCTTAAATTAAACAGTTACTGGGAAAACGGCCGGATGCAAGTGAAAATATGATTACTTTCATTAAACCGCTCCTTTTGGGGCGTTTTTCTTTTCGTCAGATTTGGGGGGAGATGGTGGCGTGGCAGACATCAAGAGCCTCGCTATTTATGAAGCACAGGTACAGGGTGTAGATGTCAATATCGTACTGGCTACACTGGAAGCAGAGACGAATTTCAGGAATATAACGGGCGACCATGGAAACGCTCTGGGCCCTGGACAAGTGTGGCCGAAGTGGCATACGGACTCTTTCAAGTGGGCAGCTGAACGATTTCACCTGGTTTGGCCATCAACATTGCAGGAGCAGACCAAACTTGTCCTGAGCAATGACCACTTTGCTACGGCCGTAGCTGTACGTGTGATCGGCAGGGCTTGGAAAGCGGCCAAAGGCGATTTTCGAGAGTTTTCCAAAATATATGTCGGCCCGAAGATCCCGGATTCCGATTACCAGCGTCGTTTAAACATCTATTTAAAGTACACCGGCGGGGCTGGCGCCGCAGCCGTCGCGTCTGCTCCTATCGGGTCTGTATATGGGGGCTTTGGCAGCGATCAAGCCCCGAGCCAATTCAATGATGTGGTGATCCCCTCAACAAACTACGGTGTGGTTGCGAACAGCCAAAGGTACGGTAACGTCCTGTATGGGCGACGATACCGTGTACTGGTAGCTAACTCGAAAGGTACGGCGCTTGACGTATCACAGTTGAGGTGCACATTTGATGTTCAAAAGACCATGATGCAGCCGCAGTTTTCAACGGTGACCATCTACAACTTGAGCGCCGAGACAGAGAACCAGATCATAAATGAAGGGGATACCATCATCCTTGAGGCAGGATATGAAGGCGAGCAATACGGACTGATTTTTCGGGGGGATGTTGTTCAGCCGATCCGCGGCAAAGAAGACGGTGTGACGTACAAGCTAACGTTGAACTCCATAGACAGCGACAGAGCGCTCAACTTTGGCTTTGTCGCTTTTTCTGTGTCCAAGGGGCAAACCTCTCGGGATATTGTCCAAAATGTCGCCAGCAAAGCCAGGCTGCCAATGGAATTGGGATTTATCTCGGATGGCCTCTCAACGGCCAAGCTTACGCGCGGTAAAGTGTTCTTCGGTACGGCAAAGGACTATTTGAGGCAGTTGGCCCATTCAAACGCTGCTACGTTCTACATGGAGGACGGCAAGGTAAATATCATCCAGGCGACCGATTATCCGCCAAACGAAATCGTTGACCTGGCTCCGGAGTCGGGCTTGATTGGCACACCGCAGCAGAGCGATTACGGGGTGAGCTTTAAGTGCCTGCTCAATCCGCGATTGAAACTCAACTCGCTTGTTCGGATCAACAACAGCCTGATTCAAGCGCAGACTTACCAGTTCGGTCAGATTCCGCGTGCGCTGGATGCAGAGGGGATTTACCGGATAATTGAGCTGCGCCACACCGGTGATACCCGAGGTGATACGTGGTACACGGAGTGTACAGCCGTTTCCCAAGCCGGTGGCGTCGTACCGGGCCTGATGTCGTCGCCCAGTGCAAATCCTTGGAGGTGAGTCATTTGTCAGTCCCCGTCAGCGAGCGTATAAAAGAAAACAGCATTGAGTTTTATAACACGTTGCTCGATAAGGTTTTTAACTCACTTCGTGTCAGTGTCCCCGGCATCATACAAGACTTTGATCCGATTACGCAAACAGCCACGGTACAGATTGCACTTCGTGAGCACGTGCGGCAGGAGAACATGGAGTACGCCTGGACAGCCATTCCTTCGCTGCAGGACGTTCCGATCGTCTTCCCTCGGGGCGGCGGGTATGTCCTCACGTTTCCGGTCCGAGCTGGCGATGAGTGCCTGGTGGTCTTTTCGGACATGTGCATCGACGCGTGGTTTAGTCTGGGAGGGGTGCAAAACCAGATTGAGAAGCGCCGGCATGACCTCTCGGATGCGATCGCCATCCCCGGGTTGTGGTCCCAGCCGAGACGTCTGCAGGACTATTCAACCAAACACGTGGAGCTGCGCGATGAGAGCAGAGCGCAGTTTGTCCGCATCACAGAGGACGCGATTGATCTTGTCGCGCCGCGGGTCCGCGTGAACGGTGTGAATATCACGGATAGCGAGCACTACAACAGCTGGATAAACGGAGGAGGGAAGGTTGATACATGATCTATCGTCCGATGGTCGGCGGAGACTACACCATGGGCCTTCCATTCTTGTCCGGCGCGGATGCTGTTAAACAGGCTATCAACACGCGCTTGAAACTTCTCATGAACGAATGGTGGGAGCAGATGGACGATGGCCTACCTCTCTTTCAACACATCCTCGGGGTAAAAGGGCATCCGGATAGTCTGCGAGCGGTTGATTTGCTCGTACAAGAACGGATCATGGGCACGCCACATGTCTCCAGAATTGTAGATTTTCAAAGCTCATACGATGGCCGCGCGTACTCTTGCCAGTGTAGTGTAGAAACGACATTCGGCGAGACGATCCCGATTACGACTACGTTCTGATGGAGGTGAAAAGGAAAATGGCCTACTTCACACCATACATCGACGAAACCGGCTTCCACATACCAAGTTACACAGACATCCGTGACGAGTTGATCGATCAAGCCAAGCAAATATTTGGTCAGGACATCTATCTCGGAAACGACAGCCAGGATTATCAACTCATCTCCGTTTTTGCAAACAAGCTATATGACGCCTACCTAACCTGCCAAGCCGTTTACAACAGCAGGGGGCCATCAACCGCCGTAGGTACGGGACTGGATGTCATCGTAGGAGTAAACGGCATAAGGCGTCTGAAAAGCACAGCCTCGAAAGCAACGGTGGTACTGACTGGTACGCCCGGAACGCTTATCACGAATGGAGTTGTCTCTGATGCAGGCGGGAATCAGTGGGTATTGCTGTCTCCAGTGACAATCGGTTCAAACGGGATCGTTACTACGGTAGCCACTTGTCAGGTGCCCGGGCCAATCGAGGCGGCCCCCAACACTATTACCGGAATTGTCACACCGACCCTGGGTTGGACCAGTGTGACGAACCCCGAGCCGGCGATCCCGGGAAGGCACACCGAAACAGATCCACAGCTACGTGCCCGCCAGGCGATCAGCACGGCCAATCCAAGCCGAACGGTGCTGGAGGGTATAAAAGGCGGCATCGCAGCGATAAGCGGCGTCACGCGCTATGAGGTGTACGAAAACGACACAGATGAGGAAAACGAAATGAGGCACCCTCCACACTCAATTACTGCTGTCGTTGAAGGCGGCGCCGATGAGGATATAGCTCAAACCCTCTTCAATCGGAAGACGCCTGGCTGCAATACCAATGGCACGACGATCGTAACGGTAACGGATAAGTACGGAGAGTCCACCCCGATTAGATTTTTCCGGCCGGCTTACGTGGATATAGACGTTGTAGTAAGCGTGAGGAGGCTGACCGGTTATACCACTCAAACGGCCGGCGATATCACCGAATACGTGGCCGAGTTCATCAACAGCCTGCAGATCGGCAGCAGTTTGGCCATATCCAGCCTGTGGGGCGCAGCTTTGCAAGCCAACCGGGTTCCGACAAACCCGTACTTCTCCATCGTCAGTTTGACGGCTGCAAGGGCGGGAGAGCCGCAAGGGACTACCGATATTGCGCTTCTCTTTAACGAGGCGGCCAGGTGCTCACCTGAGAACGTTACAGTTAACATTGCAGGATAGGAGGCGGGGCATGTCTATCACGCCGTATCTGGACTTGATCACTTCTCAACATCGCGACAAAGACAAGTTTATCCGCTGGGCGACCGTCTTGCTTGAAAAAATAGACGCCGCGGCCACTGCAGCAAACAGCATACCAAGCGCGTTTGACATTGAGAATGCTGTTGGGGTGCAGCTGGACACTCAAGGAGAGCTGATCGGCAGAACAAGGTATCTGCCTTTCCAGCTTCCCGACGGCACGTCTCCAGTACTGAACGACGAGGACTACCGTACCGCGTTGAAAGCCAAGATCGCGCAGAACCAGTGGGACGGAACGATACCGAAAATATACGAGTTATGGGATGATCTGTTTCCCGGTGCAAAATTGCGGATCACGGATAACCAAGACATGAGCATGAAGGCAACCATCCGGGGCGAGCTCGGATTGCAAAGCGTCCACCTGGTGACCGTCGGATACATCATCCCGAAGCCAACAGGGGTACGCTTAGACATCGCCTGGGAGTCCGAACTCAGCCGAGTTGATTACGTGGGGATGCTCGTGACAGAAAGGGATGTGGTACAGATTGCTTGTGAGGTTCCAGAGTAGATCAAAAGGAGGGCGGAGTAAATGGCGTTATACGGACAGATGGTTATCACCGATTTGGGCAGGAGGCTGTATGCGAAGGCGCAGACCGGATCTCCGCTCGTCTTCACGAAGATGGGGATCGGTTCCGGTTCGTACTCTGGGGACCCAAGGTGTCTAACGGAGCTAGTCCGTCCGATCGGCTACTTTGAAATAAACTCAATCACGGCGACCGGAGACACGGCTCACGTCAAGGGTGTTTTCTCAAACATGGAGATCACACAGACAACCTATTCCTGCGAGCTCGGGTTGTACGCCAATGATCCGGATTACGGGGAGATCTTGTACGCCTACGCGAATGCCGGGAGCAATGGAGACTACATCCCGGCGATCGCGGCAGGCCCGTTCTCTCGGGAGTTTCAGATCAACGTGGTTGTCGGCAGTGCAACTGAGGTGACGGCAACTATTCCCTCAACAGCCTTTGTTGCAGTTTCTGACTTCGATGAGCATGTAAACAACAAAGACATCCACATTACACGCGGCGAATTTGAGGCGGCCATTTCGAGTCTCAGGAACGAGGTGCAGCTTATCAAGTCCACATTCCCGGACAGCTTCACGCACAACCTGTTCTCAAAAGTGTTCACGACACTTGATGGAGTTGTGCTCACTCGTGGTTACTTCAATGAGGCACAGGCCCGCCTGGAGGTGTGATTCCAGCATGAGGAAACTTTCGGATAACGGCGTGAACGCTTATGGCTTTAAGATTTGGACAACGCATCGAAAAGTGCGCGATCAGTCCAAACGAGCGATGAAGCGCCGCATAAAAGCGATGGATCGCAAATTGAAAGCAAGGCTTATCAGAAAACAAGACGTACAACAAGCCGTTAATTCTTGGCTTGGACATGCAAGGCATAGCAATAGCTACAACCTCGCGAAGAAGATATTTGAAAGGTATCCCTATATCAAAGTGGAAGGAGAGATGAAGTTTGGCGGCAGAATACTTGGGAATCGTTGAATTGGGCGGTCTGTACAAGAATGGGGTCGTCCAGAACAGGCCGACAAAACCGTGGAGGATTGATTCGGAGCCGGTTTCTGGAGTCGGGGTTGGGGACATTCCTGACTTCAACACTTTGGCCGATATGACGAAGTGGACAATCGGCAACACTCCCGGAAACGCGGCGCAAAGATTGAAATGGCACAAAATCAAAGACGGGTCGAAAACGCTGCTCATTTGCGACCGCGTCATCTTGGCGAATGTGAGCTGGGATGATCTGAATGGTCAGAGCCTCGTCACAGGCAAAACGATCACCATCGACGGTCAGCAATACCTTTGCAGGCTGCTCACCGGGGGAAGCAACAACAGAAACGGCGATTACTATGCAGGCGGATCGCCCTCCGCCAACGAATGGGATCGGTTCATCACCCGCGAGGAAGCGATCTCCGGGCTCCCGGTTCCTACTTCTACGGACTTGGATACTACTCTGAATACGACAGATCAGTCCAGCACGCACAACCAAGCATGGAACTGGTTCGGCATGTATTCGTGGGTGCAGGAAACGTATACGGGGAACTCCTCCTACCGCGCTCTTCGCGGCTCCAATTCGGCTCGCTACTGGTACTACCACTACGTCACGGGTCGCAGCATCAGCGTCGGTTGGCGCCCCGTCCTTGAAGTTCTGAACACTGCCCCCTCTGTAACTCTGACCAGTCCTACCGATAATCAAACATTATCGGAAGGTAACCAATACAAGATCGAAGGTAGCGCAGCGGATACCGACAACGGCAATGTGGTGACGGTCAAGTACAAGATCAACAATGGCACGACAAGGGCGATTGCCTCCGGAGTATCCAACGGAAGCACGCCTATTTCTTTTGCCAAGTCGCTGACATTTAGCAACAAGCGGCTGCGGGATGGTTCCACGGACATCGTCGGCGCCGATCTGGCCGAGGGCGTTGACCACACCCTTACCGTATGGGCTGAGGACGACCAGGGCGGCAAGAGCGCGGAAGTCACACGCAAGTTCCGCGTCATCTGGAACCGGCCACCTTCAATCAGCGGAGCTAACGAGGATTTGGGTACGATCATGGAGCCGCCGAGCAAAACCTACAGCGTCACTGATCCGGAGGGCAACCCTTTCACCATAACGGAGAAGATCGACGGAAAGGTAATCCGGTCATTTGAGGGCGTACCTGGTCGGAAGGAGACCGTAACGATCCCGCATGACCTTTGGATTCGGCTGGATTTGGACACGCCGCACAGCTTGACCGTGGAGGCGACCGACAGCAAAGGGCTGACATCAACGAGAACGTTCACATTTACCCGAAAGGAAACCCACATCGAGTTCATGCTGGACTTTGACAACCCCGATGTGGAGGCGCACTTCACTCTTGACGGGATGCCAAAGCGCGTGCTTGTCACGCTGGAACGGTACCTGCCGCCGGGCTCCTCGATCGAGTTTGTCCGAGTGTGCAACAATGCAATGGACCAATCGCCGACCTGGGAGGATATGACTGCAGCGGTTCTCGCCGGTCGCGGTCACCTTTTCCAAAACCAGCAAAAGACCGCTGAGAGTTGGCGCATCAACATCTGGGTGCGCATCGCCAAAGGCACAGCAACAGAGCGTGTAAGACTGGACGGTTTTGGAGGTGCGTTTGATTGATGAAGTTCCAAAACGTAAAGCCAATAACTGTGATTCGTCAGGAGGAGCAGGAAGATCCTGTCCTGACAATGGGGCAGGAGCTCATCAGGTTGAAGTTGGACAATATTGAAAAGGACGCAACCATTCAAACCCTGGGGCAGCAGTTGGCATTAATCAAGCTGGAACTGATCCAAATGAAAGGAGGTGGTACATGATGGCATTCTGGAACCTGGCATACAAATACAAGTGGGTCACGATCGATCAGCTGCGTTTGGCTGTTCGGACTGAATCCAATCCATATGGGGAGATTACGCTGGAGGAGTTCAAGCAAATCACCGGTGTGGATTTCTAAGCGCCTTTCCCAAAGCGGAAAAGGCGTTTTTTCATGGGGAGCTGCGGCTCCCCCTTATTCATCAAGACCGTGAGTCCGCCCCGAGCCGATCGGGGCTTTCAATTTGCCCTCGGGGGTGGCGAGGAGGATGAAGCACATTGCGCTTTGTACAAAGACTTGAACTTGAGAACATCGCAACACAAGCAAATGCCATGGCAGCGGCAACGGGGGCGGTGCTGGCGCCTGTGTTCCATTACTTCTATGGAACCGGTCGAACTGACATTATCGTGGTGCTTTTGTTTTGCATCGTACTGGATTGGATAACCGGCATCCAGGCAGCCAAGAAGAAAGACAAAACGTATTCGTCGGAATATGGCCTGAGCCGTATTCCCCGGACATTGTTTCTGCTGTCCCTGCCGGCCCTGGGAAACTTGCTCGACCGTGTTATGGGGACACCGGGCTTTCTTTTTTACGGCGTCACGTTCGGCCTCATCTATCACACCTGGAACAGCCTGACGGCCAACGCAACCCGAGCCGGATGGCCGGTGCCAAAGGCAGTCGCCAAGCTGGTGGAGTCTGAGATCAAAGCAAAGACTGATCGGGCCATGAGACAAAGGGAGGGAAATGGCCATGCAAATCGTTGACATGCTGCTCACCAACAAAAACGCACGCCCCGGGACCAAGATCACCCCCCGGGGCCTTGTCATCCACTGGACGGCCAATGAAGGGAAAGGCGCAGACGCCGTTGCTAACCGGAACTACTTCAACAAGCCAACCACAGAGGCCAGCGCTCATTACATCGTTGACGACAAGCAGATTGTGCGCTGCCTACCCGAAAACGAGATGGCCTACCACGTCGGCGCCAAGCAGTACAAACGGGAGGCGGTAGCCAAGTTGAGCAGCTATCCGAACAACTGCACGATTGGGATTGAGATGTGCGTCAACGCGGACGGCAACTTCCAGGAGACCTACCGGCGCACGGTGGAATTGGCTGCGGACATCCTGAAGCGGTATGGCTGGGGAGTGGACCGGCTGTGGCGACACTTTGACATCACAGGCAAAAACTGCCCGGCATATTTCGTCTCGGACGATTATGGCCGGAAGTACACCGGCCTGACAGCGGCGCAAGCCTGGGCGAAGTTCAAGGACGATGTTCACAAGTTGCTCACGGCAAATCCACAACCAGCACAAAAACCTGTGGATAAGGTTTCCATCGAGATTAACGGCTGCCGCCTGCCGGTTCAAGGCTACCTCCGTGACGGCGTATCCTGGCTGCCGGTCCGGTCCGTAACCGAGGCAGTCGGTGGCAAAGTGGAGTGGTGCGCTTGCACGAAGCAGGTGCGCGTGAACGGAAAAGACGTGACGGAGAGCATTGAAAGTGGCACGGCGTATGCTCCGGCCCGGGAGCTGGCCGCCATCCTCGGGCTGTCGGTGGAGTGGGATCAGGGCACGAAAACCGTAAAGCTGAAGAAAGGGTGTGTGTAGTATGACTCTCGCAGACGTGGTTGTCTTTGGCCAAGAATGGGGCGCGCTGATCGCCCTTTTTCTGTTGGTGCTGCTCGTCATGGCCGCCGACCTGTTCCCGCGCGTCGCTGCCTTTATCGCCGAGATCGAGGCGGTGTTCCCGGGCTTGTACGCCCACCTGGAGGACAAAGAACAAGCCCTTGTCAATCGTTACGACCGGCTGCCGGCAAGAATCCGCGCCGGCTTCGCTTTGGTCGGCGGCAAAACAGCATGGGCCGCGCTTGTCAGGTGGATGTACAAATTCGTGCGAGATCGAGCAAAGAGAAGCTAAACAGACAGCCCTCCGGCGGAGAAAATCCACTGGAGGGCTGTCTCGTTTTTATTTACGCCTTACGCCGCACCATGTCCACCAGCCCATGATCAAGCTGATGGCTGTGGAGCGGGTGCTTTTTCATGGCGTCCATGACCTTGCTCGTGTCGATCGCCAGGTAGTGCTCCAGCGTCTGGACACGAGCGTGGCCGCTGATCTCTTTCAAGACGAATAGGTCCACTCCCTGTTTGTACAGGAACGTCAAGCAGCTACGCCGCAGCGCATGGAGGCTGAGCCCGTCCTTGTAGATGCCGAGCTTCTTGGCATATGACTTGAACAACCAGTCGATCCCCTTCTCGCTGTATGGCTTGCCGTACTTGGTAAGGAACAGCGTCTGGTCGTCCTCATCCGTGACAAAGTACTTCCGCCCGCATCGGTACCGGTTGATTTCGTGCCGACTCTTCCCCTTCTTTTTCTGAATCTCCTCATACACGATCCCGTTTTGCAGATAAAGCTGCAGCGCGTTGGCCAACTGCGGAATCATCGGGATCACCCGGTCTTTACCGCCTTTCCCGTCCCGCACATGGATGTACCCCTCTTCGAAGTTGACGTCGTATGTTTTCAAGGCGATCAGCTCACTTACCCGAACGCCTGTAAAAAGGAACGTGGCAAAGATAGCGTAATCGCGGATCGCATACCTTCCAGTCAGCATGATCCCGTCCAGCAGAGTTTTTGCCTGCTGCTCCCCGAGCGTAATCGGCACCGTCTTCGGTACTTTCATTCCTTGGATGTTTTTGGCCGGGTTTTTCGTGATGTCGTAGTCGTCGTGATCGACGAAGTACTCATAGAACGACCGGATCACGGACATATGCCGATTGACGGTACGCGGTGCCAGGCCGGCGTCGACGAGGCTGAACTTGTACTCACGAATATCCTGCTGCCGAAGCTCCAGCACGTCTTGCGTGGGAAAATGGCCGATGAAGCGGCGCAGATCCATTTCATACCCGGTCAGCGTCTTCGGCCGCGCCCCTTTGTCGCTTTTCATGTACAGTAGAAACTCTCGCACGTAGAGATCGTTGGTCTGAGTTTTGACGATGCTTACCACATTCCCGTGCATAGAATCCCCTCCCTGGATTGTTCCAGGGCAGCACCTAATGCTAAGATATAACCATCAGGCGCTGCCTGGTGCTCAGAAAGCCGTTTCTCAGTCTGGCCGGACGTGAACGGCTTTCTTTGTTTTTATCATAAAGCGACTTTTTAAAAAGGGAATGGCCTTACATGAAAAACCACGGGGTAACGGTTCTTTATTTTCCCCCAATTGGTATTCCGGGTAAGAATGTTGAATAACGGCGTAATATCAAGTGTTGTTGCGCTTTTTTCATGTCAAAACAGTCATGTCAAAACAATCATGCGGTTTTTAGGGGATAGTTTTGACATGAAAATTGGTCATTTTCCGGACATAGTTTTGACATGGATTCGGACTGGACGTTCGCATTTTGTTCGCATATAATAGGAACAAATGTTCGTGATGGAAGTGGGAACATGCAGAATGGCGCTTGGCGTGATGTTCTTCACGAATATATCGTCTATGGACTGCTTTTCAAGGCTCTGATGGTTGATTCTGGCCATTTGGAGCAGGCCTCAACCAAACTTCGATACAAGCCACTTCTGGAGAAACTCTCGATCAAAGCCGAGCGGGAGCATCACAAATACCGCCGAGAGCTTCACAGACTTGGCTGCAAGGTGGTGAAGACCGAGCAACAAGCGATTGGATACTGCGTAACGTTGAGATTGCGTGGTCATGTCCAAGAAGCGATATACTCCGTCGAGACGTTGAGAGCGGAATGCGAAGTTCGCCTCGAAAGGCTGATCCAAAACCGTTAAGTGGTTCAGGGAAGTTCGCGGCGGTCCCGGTGTGTACGAGACAGCATGGGGTGTCATAAAGGAGATTGACGCGGACAAACGACGGTTTTAGAAGAAATCTCTGCACCAGCGTGATGAACGCGCATAATCCCACGCGCCGCCGCATACGCTGGTAGCGACAGCGCAGCAGCGCCCCAGCGGTGTTGGAGAAGTATTGTCTGCATAAAAAACGAGCCCTTTCTCGATTGAGAAGGGGCTTTTATGCTGTGTTGGTCTGTGTTGCGCTACACAGTGTTGCGTAGAGTTGTGCCTCAACTTCCTCGACTGGACGACCAAACAGGCGCGCGCACTCTTCACCGCGGTACCAGTTTTCATAGGCATACAGGCGTTCCTTCGGCGGTCGAAGTCCGCGAGCAACGAACGGCGTCTGGCGTTTTCCTTCAGCCCGGATGACATGCAGCCAGTCCTTTTTCTCGATCCGCAGGCACTCCTCGACAACGGTGCTTACATCCCCCGTGAAGTCGACCAATTCTTCTTTCAGCGCCTCGTACGTCTTTTTGCTACTCGCTCCCAGGTGGAGATGCGGTCCGGCAGATATAAGGATATCGCGGAGATCGCGCGGTACCTGAGCCCAATCGTGGAAGAGGAATACGGGGATTAACCGGTACTTCCGAGCCTCGACGACGATGTCTTCGAGGAGATCCACGCAGGCTTCGAAGTTCGCCCCTAGCATCTGGTGAATTTCGTTCAGGATCAGGAACGTTGGTCCATCGGCGCCGATCGCCATTTTTGCGAGCCAAATCTTCACGAGCTGGTGGTGGAACACCCGCGGGGTGCCTGACTTCATGAAGACCTTTTTAGGGATCTTCACCACGACCGTTTTCCCCTCACGCATCCATCGGGCGTAGTCGACCACGCGCTTACCACTGACGACCTTCGGCTCCTGACAGAAGATATTGCGCATCGCGTCGTCGCTGATGATCTTGACCAGGCGCGACTGAACATACCCGGCAATCTGTGCCTGTTTGCGCTCGCCAAGCGCGGTGTACGCTTCCCACTCCCTCACGAGGAACACCTGCCGCTCCACACGCAGCCGGCGCAATACCTGCTCGCGGTATGGGTTCGGGTCGGGGGAGAGCATGTTAGCGATATGAAGCGGGTTGCCGCCAACCGCCCGGGCGGCCGCCCGGAGCCAATGGTCCGTGTCGGTCATGTCCCCGGTGCCGAGGAAGGTACTTAGCTCAGCCGCCATCCGCCGGTTCGCCTCCCGGCCGGCGCCCAGGCCCTCGTGCCAATCCTGTGCGATCGGCCAGTCCGTGTTTCCAAGATCGACCTCGATGTATTGCTCCAGCTCGTCGGGCGCAAAGGTGTCTCGCACTTGGTCGGACATGCCCCTGTTCTTCTCGTCGACCACATCGACCAGGAACGATCCAATTCCGTGGAGTCGCCCCTCGACGACCAGGTTGGCTGCCAGCGTGTCCTTGCCGCCGCCCATTTCCGCGATGGCCACGTGTGGGAGGCAGAATTCGTCCATGTTGCTTGTCGGTAGAAAGACGTCAACCTCTCCATCTTTCTGCCGCACGGTCCCGATCTTCACTCCGCCCCGGCGCAGCGCGGCCGGCACCTTGCTTTCGCGCTGTGCGACGGCGGCGACGATACCGTACTCCTGCTGCAGCGAGCGCGGCGGTAGTTGGAGCAGGCGCCCGATCTCTGCGGGGGTGAGAATGTCGCGCCGGCCGGAGAAGAATGGTACCTGCAACCTCCGGGCCCGCACGTCTCGAAGGAAACGGCCAAACCTCCACCCGGGTACCCGGCGGGCTTCGAACTGGTTGTCTGCATTCAGACTTGCCAGACCGGTGCAGAGGCCGCGGCCAAGGCGCTGCCGCCGGCGCGGATCGTCTGAACGGACGAGCACCCGGAGTACGAAGTCAAAGCCTTGCCCGGCCAACTTCTGCTCGGTCGCCTCCGAGAGGTGACCGACTTTCCGCCATTCTCGCGGTTTGTGTCCCCGGTCGAATTCCCGCCGATCCGTCGCGGCATCCTTCCACCAGTCCGGTTCGGCTGCCTGGAACCCGAATTGGATCACAGCGTAGTCGTCCCCGCGAAACTGCCTAGACAGCTCCAGAAGTAAGGGAAGCGGCGCAAGTTTCCGCCGGTCCGTGGATAGGGACAGGAAGTGCGGGAAACGAAGGCGAAGATGCCAGGCGTCCGTATCTGGGCCGAACGGCAGCAAGTGGTCGTCTTCCGCCGGCTCCAGTACGGCAGTCGGCCAGGTGGCTTCCACCTGCTGCCGGGCCATCTCGGCCGTACGCGCCCGCGTCGCCATCCGGATCTCATATCGGTCCCGGGAGATCACTGTTTCCCAGAAAATGCGTTCACGTTCCGGCCAGCACCATTGTTCTACGGCGGTTGCCAAGAGGTCCGCGATCGCCTCATACCCGTCTGCGAGTGGTGTAGCGAAGTGCTCCACGTCTTCATTTGTCGTCGACGGGCGAGGGACCACTTTCACGACTAACCAATCTACTTCCCGAGGAACGCCGACCGAATCCCTGCCTGTACGGCATCGTTCAGCATCGCCCCGAGGAAGTACAGGAGCAGTACCATTGACGGCACCAGGGCAGTCCCCAGTATGATCCCGCCGGCCGTCATGAGGGTCATCCGACCAACCCGGCGCTGGAATATTACGATTACAATACCCACCAGCAGGCCGAGCGTACCGATCACGAGCGCCAGACCCTGAATCGTCCCGAACATGGGGCTGAAGCTGCCCCATAGTTTCAAGACGGAGGCCATGCTGCCGGTGTCGGCCAGGGCAGGCGTGGTCAGCATCGCGCCCGCGACGGTCCACAATGTCGTCGCGAGCTGGCGCAGCTTTGGGTTGGGCAGAACCACCGCCGCCTGTTTTGTGCCGATTGTTGACGTAAGCGGGACTCCATTGATACGCACGATCATGCTGATGCACCTCCGTATGGTTTTCGCCTTTTTAGGGGACAATGAGAAAAACTGTGAAGGAGGATGATACGGGTGCTGCTGGGTCTTGGAATCGGATTAGTGATAGGTGGAATTTCCGCGATTGCCTACGCTCTGATGTGACCGCCTCCCCCGGGGCGGTTTTCTTTTTGCGCCCTTTGTGCTTGAATTGACAGAACCACCTGTTTCAGCCGATCTTTCACCCACTTGCTGAAGTTGATGCCGTTCGCGTACTCCCAGCAGGCTTTCTCCAGTGGATCGTCGACGTTGAAAGCGACTTGTTTGCGTTCTGTTGCCACACACCACACCTCCCATTGCTGTGATCTGCCACGTAGCGCATTGGACCGTTGAAGTGCGCTCTGGGCTGTTGTGTTACTATCAGATGCAGCAGCGATTGTCCATTATTCCCGAATTCGCAACGTTTGAAAAAAGCAACTTTTGGCCAAGCTGGTAACAAAAACAGGGAGGTCAGTTACGTGTCGTGGTTTGGGTTAGGTAAGCAGCGGTCCAAGTTTGGAAAGTGGTTGGACAGTCAGGGCATAACACAGGAGGAGTTGTCGCAGAAGAGTGGCGTCAACAAGTCAACGATCAGCCGTCTTTGTAGCGGTGATGCTTTTCGTCCGTCAATGAAAAATGCAAGTAAAATCATGCAGGCGTTGAGGCGGCTTGGGAAGAACGTGGACTACGATGATTTTTGGTCAATGTAAGTAAGAGATATCAAACAGTCGATTTCATAACTAATAAAATAAAAACAACATCGAGCAAGCCCAAATTACCCGCAAAATAAAATTTGAAATGGTTTTGTGTTGACATTTGTCAGCATCTCGCTTATCATTGGCTATAAAGAAAACCTAAAATGGTAAGATGGGTTGAATTATGCCTATTTCCGTTTTATACTATAAAAAACGGGAATAGGCATATTCTCGTTTGGGAGAGTGGGAAGCGATTTGTGTTTCATAGTAATTTTCATTTAGGTGTTAAAAATATAGTCTGTTTAAAAAATTCGCAGCTTATCGACAAAATACGACAACATCCATCAATCGAAATAACTAAAATGAGAATTAAATGGTTGCCTATATGGCAAGGAACTGCTTGAGGAGGAGCTATAAAGCTCACTGCCGTTTACCTTTTGCTGCAATAATCCACTCGTAAAGATCCTCTGCGTGACATCCAAGGATTCGAGCTGCCAAAACAGCATTCTCGAACGTCATATCCCGTTCGCCTTTTATCCATCTGCTAACAGTGGACTCTGCCACACCCATGCGGCGGGCAAACTCGGCTTGGGACATGTCGCCCAACAAGTCTGGTAAACGGCATCTCCCGCGCAGGAGTGCCATATTTGCACCTCAACTCGTAGGTTTATGTAAGGATTATAGCATAAGAAAGAGAGGGAGAGAGGCCAATGGAAGGCCAAGGAAAAATTACTCTTAAAGAAGCGAGAAAATTTCGCAATCTTACTTTGAAAGAAGTATCTGCGGAAATTGGCATTCCCGCAAGAACTCTTCGTAAATATGAACTTTCCCCGGGTAAGACCCCGCTCCATATAGCGGTTAAATTACTGCTCTTGTATCAGGTTCCCATTGGTTCGGTTAAATTTTAAAAGGTATCGTGCCTCGAAGTACAATAGGAGA
>NZ_VKJN01000024.1:0-45572 GCF_007197875.1 Brevibacillus sp. LEMMJ03
TCCCCTCCGGTCAACAGTAATGAGTCCATGATATCATGAACTCTTTTTTTACTGTCTACCTTGAGGGGATAATACCAGCGAAGGGCGAACGTTGTCTTTTTCTTTCGTCTCGACGGTCTTTGGCCGCTTACATCGTCCACTGAAGCTGACGGCCGCCGAGCACGTGGTAGTGGATGTGAAAAACGGTCTGCTGGCCGTGCTTGCCGACGTTGGTGACGACGCGGAATCCGTCCTGGCTCACGCCGGTCAGCTCGGCCACCTTTTGCAGCCCCAGGTGCAGGTGGCCGATCAGCTCCTTGTCTTCCGGCTGAATCTCCATCAGCGAGGTGATGTGCTTCTTCGGGATGACCACCACATGCACCGGCGCGATCGGATTGATGTCGTGAAATGCAACGATGTGATCGTCCTCGTACACCTTTTTCGAAGGCAGCTCTCCCTTTACGATCTTGCAAAAAATGCAGTCCATTTTGGCATCCTTCCTTTTTATCGGTTTTCTCATGGATGGCATTCGCCAAAAAACGGCGGTTTCCTGTCGGGAGGAGAAAGCGTGTAAGCGTTTTTTCTTGCAATATTCCCCCAATTCGATATAATGGAGATGGGAAGTACATCGATGCTTGCGGGAATGCACACATTTCTGGCACATCCTGGCTTCTCATCTTTTTATGGCGGGATTGATAACTGGTACGAAAATGCTAAGTATTAACCCACCATAAAACAGCTTGAGCGCTTTCTTCGCAGGCGCGGGTTGTTTTATGGTGGGTTTTTTGCTGCAGAGGAGGAACCATGGAACAGAAAACAGTGAGATTTCAATTGAACGGTGTGGTACACGAGGCCAAGGAAGGCACCCGCATCCTGGACTACATGCTGGAGAACGGGATCGAACATCCGCACATCTGTTATTCGCCGATATTGGGGCCGATACAGAGCTGCGACACCTGCATGTGCGAAATCGACGGCAAGATCATGCGCGCCTGCTCCACGACGATCACGGAAGGCATGAACATCCAGAGCGCTTCCGCCCGAGCGCGCGCCGCCCAGATGGAAGCGATGGACCGGGTGCTGGAAAACCACATGCTGTACTGTACGGTGTGCGACAACAACAACGGAAACTGCCGCGTGCACAATACCACGGAACTCCTGCACGTGGAGCATCAAAGCCGTCCGTTCCGGGAAAAAGGGTACGAGGTGGACATGTCCAACCCCTTTTACCGGTACGATCCCGACCAGTGCATTCTGTGCGGGCGCTGCGTAGAGGTGTGTCAGGACGTGCAGGTCAACGAAACGCTGACCATCGACTGGGAGCGGGATATACCGCGGGTCATCTGGGACGACGACAAACCGATCAACGAGTCGTCCTGCGTCTCGTGCGGCCAGTGCGTCACCGTATGTCCGTGCAACGCGCTGATGGAGAAGTCGATGCTGGGTGAAGCGGGATTCATGACCGGCTTGGACAAAGACCTGCTCAATCCGATGATCGATCTGGTCAAGGAAGTGGAGCCGGGCTATGGCAGCATCATGGCCATTTCCGAGATCGAAGCGGCCATGCGCGAAACCCGTACGAAGAAGACCAAGACGGTTTGCACGTTCTGCGGAGTGGGCTGTACGTTCGAAGTGTGGACGAAAGGGCGCAAGATTTTGAAAATTGAGCCGACGGAAAACGCGCCGGTCAACAGCATCTCCACGTGCATCAAAGGCAAGTTCGGCTGGGATTTTGTCAACAGCGACCAGCGCCTGACCACGCCGCTGATCCGCAAAGGGGACGAGTTCGTTCCGGCAACTTGGGACGAGGCCCTGACGTTGATCGCCGAGAAGATGGGAGCGATCAAGCAAACGTATGGCGGCAGCGCGCTCGGCTTCATCAGTTCGTCCAAGACGACCAACGAAGAAGCGTACCTGATGCAGAAGCTGGCCCGTCAGGTATTTGAAACCAACAATGTGGACAACTGCGCCCGTTATTGCCAGACGCCGGCTACGGACGGCTTGCTGACCACCGTGGGCTATGGCGGTGACTCCGGCACGATCAAGGACATCGCGTCCGCCGGATTGGTGATCATTGTCGGGGCCAACCCGGCGGAGGCGCACCCGGTGCTCGCAACCCGGGTCAAACGGGCGAAAAAGCTGCACGGCCAGAAACTGATCGTCTCCGATCTGCGCAAGCACGAAATGGCGGAACGTTCCGACCTGTACCTGCACCCGAGACAGGGGACGGACTTCGTCTGGATTTCGGCTGTGGCCAAGTACATCGTCGACCAGGGATGGCACGACGAAGCCTTTATCAAGGCCCGCGTGAATAACTACGAAGAATACCTGAAGCTCTTGGAAAAATACACGCTGTCCTATGCGGAAGAAGTGACCGGCATCCCGCAGGAGCAGCTTGTCAAAGCGGCCACGATGATTCACGAAGCTGACGGCACGTGCGTGTTGTGGGGAATGGGCGTGACGCAAAACGTCGCCGGATCGCACACATGCGCGGCGATCGCCAACCTGCTCCTGATCACCGGCAACTTCGGCCGTCCGGGCGCGGGAGCCTATCCGCTGCGCGGCCACAACAACGTACAGGGTACCTGCGACATGGGGGCGCTGCCCAACGTGCTGCCGGGTTACCAGAGTGTCAGAGATGACGTGGCTAGGAAAAAATTTGAAAATGCATACGGCGTCGCCATTTCCAGCGAGCCGGGTCTGACCAGCATTCAAATGGTGGAGGCAATCGGAAATGGCACGCTGAAGGCGATGTACGTGATCGGCGAAGACATGGCCTGGGTGGATTCCAACTCCAACCACGTCCAGGAAATGTTGAGCCAACTGGAGTTCTTCGTCGTGCAGGACGTCTTTTTCACCACGACGGCCCAGTTTGCCGACGTGATCCTGCCGGCTGCGCCGTCTCTCGAAAAAGATGGGACGTTTACCAACACAGAGCGCCGTATTCAGCGCCTGTATCAAGTATTCGAACCGCTTGGGGAGTCCAAGCCGGACTGGTGGATCATTCAGGAAATTGCCAAGAGGATGGGCTTCGATTGGAACTACAGCCATCCGGGCGAAGTGATGGACGAAATCGCCTCGCTTACGCCGATTTTCGCCGGCGTCTCCTACGAACGCCTGGAAGGCTGGAACAGCCTGGTGTGGCCGGTCAAGCCGGATGGAACAGACGAACCGCTGCTCTATCTGGAGCGGTTCAACTTCCCGGATGGCCGGGCGCGCTTCTCGCTGGTGGATTACGAGCCGCCGGTGGAATATCCGGAGGAATTTGACCTCGTCGTCAACAACGGCCGTCTGCTGGAACAGTTCCACGAGGGCAACATGACCAAAAAGTCGCCAGGGATCAACTACAAGCTGCCGGACGTCTTCGTCGAAGTGTCGCCGGAACTGGCCCGCGAACGCGGCATCAAGGACGGCACGCTGGTCCGCCTGGTGTCCCCGTATGGCGCGATCAAGCTGCGGGCGGTGGTCACCGATCGCGTACAGGGCAAGAATCTGTTTGTTCCGATGCACTCCGCCAGCCACGAAAACGCGATCAACATCCTGACCGGCAACGCCGTGGACGTTCGGACGCGGACACCCGCCTACAAACAAACCATGGTGCGCATGGAAATCCTCAAAGTGGACGGGAAGAATCCGCTGCCGATGTACAATCCGCGCTACGCCAAGCGCAACCCGCAGTTGGGTGTGCAGGTGGAACGCAAATGGGCACGCAGCGACTACGAGCCCATCGCTGACGTCAATGTGGCAGGAGGTGGGCAATAATGGCGAAACCGACAACCAAGATCGTGCGACCCGTTCTCACCGAGGCGGAGAAGCAGGCGCAGGCGCTGGAGCAGGTGAAACAGGATGCGGCGCAGCACGCGGAAGGCATCCGCGAAGCGCTGAAACTGCTGCAGGAACTGCACGACAGCGGGATCCTGGAGGCGCTGAAGTCGCTGCTCGAAGCCAAGGAAAAGGTGGCCAAGATCGCCGTGGGCCAACTGCTTCGCCCGCCCGTCACCAACTCGATCAACAACGCGATGGCGGTGGCCGAAGCCCTGTCGGAAATCGAGCCGGACATGACCAAAAAGCTGGTCAGCAGTCTGGTCCAAGGGCTGCAGCAGGCCAAGGAGGGGCTCGAACAGGACAGCAAAGTGGGCCTGTTCGATCTGGTCAGAGCGCTGCAGGACCCTGACATCAACCGGGCGATCGGCTTCGGCCTCAACCTGTTGAAAGGCATGGGGCAAGGATTGAAAGAATAGCGGCAAGAGCCGGCCGGAAACGTGGTGATTCGGTGACCAGACGTGTGGAACATGAATTCAGCATGCTCGTACGCGAGATTCGCAAGGAATACGTGGGCAGCGGCCCGCAGCAGATCCGGACGCGCTTTGTGGGCCCGTGGGCCATCACCGAGATGAAGGGCAACTTGACCGACGTGGAGAAGTGGATGATCGATTCAAATGAGGGCCGGCGCATGATCCATGAGACGAGAACGAAAATGGTCAAAGACATTTACAAACATGCCGAGGTGGTCGAGAAACTGGAAACCCTGGTCAACGCGAAACTGGTGACCCTGTTTGCGGACATCAACCTCGAGAGCGACGTCGCGATCACGGTGTTCGTGTTTGACCGGGACATCCAGTCCGGCGCACGTTGGTCTGCCGGTTCGTCGGCGTCCCGGCGAACGTCCGCGGGCTGCCCGTAATCCCGCTCTCCGGGAGCATGCGGCCGCGTCTGCATCCAGTCTGGATGTGGGCGCGGCCTTTTTTTGTCCGTGCAACTTTTTGGGTGCGTACAATCAGCATGTCGGCCGCGCAGTGGCCTCGTCTGCTTATCCGCCGCCCTTTTGGGAAACGATGAGACAGGAAGAAGGCGGGCGTCTCCATAATCTCTTCACGATGTTTTGCTACCATCGGAACGGAGACAGAGCAGAAGGAGGAATCCACGGTGAAGCGAACACTGATGTTCGGAACGGCCGGAGCGGTCATTTTCGCCGCCCTGGCGGCGGGGGTTTTTCTCAACGGGAACGACAGCGGGACACGCGCGCATGCCCAATACATGGCAGAGCCCGTCGTCACGCAGGAAAACGGCAGGAACGTGCGCAGCTTTGAACTGGTTGCCAAGGAAGCGGACTGGCCGTTGTCCGCGGACAAAACGGTGCGCGTGTGGGCGTACAACGGCGTCGTCCCCGGAAGCCAGATCCGGGCAAAAGTGGGCGACGTCATCCGCGTCACACTGAAAAACGAGCTGACGGAGCCTACAAGCATTCACTGGCACGGGTATCCGGTGCCCAACGGCATGGACGGCATCCCCGGCATTACGCAAAACGCGGTGAGACCGGGCGAGACGTTTACCTACGAGTTTGAAGCGACCGTCCCCGGCACGTACTGGTACCATTCCCACCAGGACAGCGCCAACCAGGTGGACCGCGGCCTGTACGGCACATTGGTGGTAGAGGAAAAAGAGGAGCAAGGGGTACAGCGCGACTACACGCTGGTCCTGGACGAGTGGAACACGGCAGCGCTCCAGGGAGGCGGCACGGATCACGGCGGCATGAACCACGGCCAGCCGGACCCGGGCCGGGCGGACATGTCCAGCATGAGCCACGGCAATATGAATCACGGCAGCATGAGCGTCCCCCACGTGGATCACGGCCACATGGGCATGGCCGGCGGGAACGGCGGCACCAAGTCCCACGGAACCCATGGAAACGGCGCTGCCGCCCAAGGGAAGCCGGGAACAGGGATGGCGCCAGGGGCCATGCACGACCGGATGATGCGGGAGATGTACACGATCTTTACCGTCAACGGCAAAAGCGGAGCGGCGATTGAACCGCTGGAAGTAGCCAAGGGGGAACGCGTCCGCCTGCGCTTTGTCAACGCCGGCTTCCAGAGCCATGTGATTCATCTGCACGGCCAGGAGTACGCCATCGTCAGCACTGACGGGCAGACGATTCAGAACCCGCCGACGGTCAAGGACCGCCCGTTCACGATCGCTCCCGGCGAGCGGTATGACGTGGAGTTTGTCGCCCATGCGGACAGCGACTGGGTCATCGAGAGCCATGACGAAAGCGACGCGGCCAGGCAAATGGTCATTCCCGTCAAGGTAAAAGGCGGGAAGGACAACAGCCAAGCCGCAGCGGACACCGTCAAGGCGGAGCCTGTCGACATCGCCGGGTACGGCCAGGCGGGCGGCGGTGCGTTCGACCTGTCGATGACGTACGATGTGGAGTACCGGATGGAGCTGGGCGAAACCATGGGCAGGGACGGCATGGAGCCGCTCTTTACGATCAACGGCCGGACCTATCCGGACATCAAGCCGCTCCAGGTAAAACAGGGGGACAAGGTAAAAGTGACACTGGTCAACAAGGGCTCTTCCGATCATCCGATGCACCTGCACGGCCACTTTTTCCAGGTGCTCAGCAGAAACGGAACGCCTCTGTCCGGTGCCCCGCTGATGAAGGATACGCTGAATGTGAAACCGGGCGAATCGTACGTGGTGGCGTTCGCAGCGGACAATCCCGGCGAGTGGATGTTCCACTGCCACGATCTGCACCACGCGGCAGCCGGCATGGTCTCCACCGTGCACTACGAAGGATCACCGAAATTCGTGGAAGATTCCACTGTCGGCAACAACCCCCATTGAATCTCCGAGCGCGTCCCGGGGCACCGCCCTCTGGGGCGCGTCGGCTGTGAAAAGCTCACCACAAACCATCCGATGGAGGAAAACGTCATGGCGACCATCCTGATCGTGGACGATGAACCGCAGATTGTGGACATTCTCTCGTCCTATCTGCAAAAAGACGGCTATCACGTGATCACCGCCACGAATGGCAATGACGCGCTGGAGCTGGCTGCGGGCGGCCAGCTCGACCTGATCATCCTGGACCTGATGCTTCCCGATATCAGCGGGGAGGAGGTTTGCGGCCGCATTCGCCGCGAATCCCGCGTGCCGATCCTGATGCTGACGGCCAAAAGCGGCGAATCGGACCGGATCACCGGACTGGAGATCGGTGCCGACGACTACCTGGTCAAGCCGTTCAGCCCGCGGGAGCTGGTCGCGCGGGTTCGGGCCATCCTGCGCCGGGTGGGGGAATTTCAGTCGCTCACCGATCGGATCGAGATCGGGGACCTGGTTGTCTCCCTGCGGGAAAAGCGCGTGCAGAAACAGGGAGTGACCGTGGAGCTGACCCCCAGTGAATACCGGCTGTTGACCACATTGATCCGCCATCCGGGGCGAACCTGGACACGCGAGGAGCTGGTCGAGGAGGTGCTGGGAATGGATTTTGACGGGTACGACCGGACCATCGACACCCACGTGAAAAATCTACGCCACAAACTGGAAGACGATCCCAAGCGTCCGGAATACATAAAAACCGTATACGGAGTGGGGTACCGATTTGACACGCCGGCCAAAGAGCGCTGAACCGGTGATCGGCCAGCCTCCTTTTTACCGTTCCCGACGACGAGACCGGCCTCGGCCGGAAACTGCGACAACACGGGGGCAGGTTTCGAAACCGCGAAACAGAAGCCTTCTCCCTCCCAAACCACCCTAGCCAAAAGGAACTAGGCGCATAGACAGGGAAACTTTTGACGAAAATGAACAAATATGGGAAGTAATTCCCGAGAAAAAAGACAGGCCAGCCTTTATGATTAGGATAGACTTACAGAATTTTCTGACACAAACAAGCCAACACAGAGAGGGGGACGCAGGAATCAAGAGGGTTTTGCGACGGGGTGAAAGCGAATATCGCTCCTTCATCCGTTCACAGGCGATTGGCACTACGTTCAAAAACATGAGGTGATGCTGTTGAAACCCATCCGCTGGTCGATGCTTCTTTTGTCACTGGCGCTCCTGGGCACCATGACCGTGGCGGGAGCGGCCGCCCCCGGATTTGCCAAGGAAAAGCCGAACGGCCGCAGCGTCCAGACGGGCATCGAGGTGCTGCTTGACAATCCGGAGCTGGTAAAAGGAAAAAAAGTGGGGCTGATCACCAATCCGACCGGCGTCACCAGCAACCTGACGCACGACGTCGATGCCCTGCTGGCCAAAAAGGTGAACCTGGTGGCCGTCTACGGGCCGGAGCACGGCATTCGCGGGACGGAACAGGCCGGTTCGGCGCCCGGCACCTACGAAGACCCGAAAACGGGGCTGCCGTTTTACAATCTGTACGACAAGTCGCCGGAAGAGATCGCGCCGCTGTTTCGGGATGTGGATGTCGTCCTGTTTGACATCCAGGACGTCGGCTCCCGATTCTACACGTACATATCGACCATGGCGTACGCGATGAAAGCGGCGGCATTGGAGAACAAGCCGTTCATCGTGCTGGACAGGCCCAACCCGATCGGCGGGGAAAAAGTGGAGGGACCTGTACTCGAGCCCGGTTACGAATCGTTTGTCGGGATCTATCCCATCCCCATCCGCCACGGTATGACCGTGGGGGAACTGGCCATGCTGTTTAACGAACGGTATCTGAAAAAGGAGATCGGGAAAAAGGCGGATCTCACGGTCGTGAAGATGAAAGGTTGGAAGCGGGACATGTGGTATGACGAAACGGGCCTTCCCTGGGTTTTGCCTTCCCCCAACATGCCGACTGTGGAGACGGCGGCGGTCTATCCGGGAAACTGTCTGTTCGAAGCGACCAACCTCTCCGAAGGCCGGGGAACGACGCGGCCGTTTGAACTGATCGGCGCGCCGTACATCAAGGCATGGGAGCTGGCCGACCGGATGAATGCGCTCCGTCTGCCCGGTGTCAGCTTCCGCGAGGCGTATTTCAATCCGACGTTTTCCAAGCACGCGGGCAAGAATGTCGGCGGGCTGCAGGTATACGTGACCGACCGGGACAAGTACGACCCTGTTCACACAGCCCTCTCCATCATCGCGGAAGTAAAAGCCCTGTATCCGGACGACTTCGCCTGGAGAACCGACAATTGGATCGACAAGCTGACAGGATCGGACAAGGTCCGCAAGGCGATGGACGCGGGCACGCCTGTCGACGCGATCGTCAAAGCGTGGCAGGAGGAATTGGAAGCATTCAAGAAACTGCGCAAGTCCTATCTGCTCTACCACTAGGGAGGAGAAGAGAATGAACCAACGCGCCGCAATGATTGGACTCTGCGTCTGCTTGTCATGGGGAGCGGTCTTTCTGCCGACAGTCGCGGCCAAACACGGCGACGGCGAGTCGTCGGCAATGGAAGCGCAGGAAAAAAAGACGAAGCCTGTCAAGCACCCGCTGTCCCATCCCTGGGACAAACCCGGCCGGTCCTCCGGCAGCCTGCATCCGGGAACGCCTGCAGCCGCAGGGATGACGCCTGCGCCGTTGGGAGAAATCGACTCGTTCATCGAGTCGGCGATCCACGACGGCGTGATGCCGGGCGCGGTCGTGCTCATCGCCAGACGCGGGGTGATTGTCAAGGAACAGGCGTATGGCCATGCCGCCCGCTACGCCGACGACGGGGGGACCTTGCTGGACCAGCCGGTCGCGATGCGGACGGACACCCTCTTTGACCTGGCGTCGATCAGCAAGCTGTTCACCTCCACCGCCGTCATGCAGCTCCATGAACAAGGGCTGTTCCAACTGGATGATCCGGTGGCCAGGTACATCCCGGCATTTGCGGAAAACGGCAAGGACACGGTGACCATCCGACAGCTCTTGACCCATACCTCCGGATTTGAACCGTTCATTCCCCTGTACACGATGGGGAACAGCCGGGAAGAGCGGCTGGAGTTCGTCTTTCGCCATCCTCTTGTCAACAAGCCGGGCAGCGCGTACGTCTACAGCGATCTCAACCTGATCACGCTGGGGGCGTTGGTGGAGAAGCTGAGCGGCCAGCGCCTGGACGAATACGTCCGCGATCACATCACGAAGCCCCTGCGCATGACGGATACGATGTACAATCCGCCCGAGAGCCTGAAGAAACGGACGGCGGCGACGGAGTACCAGCCCTGGACAAACCGGGAACTGGTCTGGGGACAGGTCCATGACGAAAACGCCTGGGCGCTGGACGGCGTCGCCGGGCACGCCGGGGTGTTCAGCACCGCCCGCGATCTGGCTGTCTTTGCGCAGATGATGCTCAACGGCGGCACCTACGGCGGAAAGCGGATTTTGTCCAAAAAATCGGTGGAGCTGATGACGGAAAACCAGATTCCGAAGTTCCCCGGCGACGACCACGGACTCGGCTGGGAGCTGAACCAGGGCTGGTACATGGACGCGCTGGGCGACAGCCGGACCATGGGGCATACCGGCTACACCGGCACGTCGATGGTCGTCAGTCCCAACAACGAAACGATCTGCATCGTGCTGACCAACCGCGTCCATCCCACCCGCAACACCGTCTCCACCAACCCGGTTCGCCGGGGAGTCGCCCGGCTGGCGGCGCTGGCGATACCGGTGGACCTGCCCGGCAAGGAAGGGGCCTGGTTTGCAGGTACAGGCGACGAGCTGGACAACACATTGACGGCAAAGACCGATCTGCCGGAAGGGGGAACCCTGACGTTTGACACCTGGTACCGGATCGAAAACGAGAGCGACTACGGCCATGTGGAAGCGTCAGCGGACGGCGAGCATTGGACGGAAGTGGGGAGCGCGCTTACCGGCGAAGGCGACTGGCAGACGGTCACGTGGCAGCTTCCCGCGGGTACGGAACAGGTCCGGTTCCGCTACGCCACCGATCCCAGCGTGAACGGCCGTGGCTGGTATGTGCAGCACCCGTCCATTGCCGGCCCGTCCGGCAAGCCGGTGAAGGCCGTCTGGAACCCGCAAGGCTGGTCGTACGAAGGCAAAAACAGGGGGAGATAATCGTGGATCACAAAAAACGTACAGGACTGGCATCTTTCTTTGCGTTGGTGCTGCTGTTCTGCCAGGCAATGGTTACCGCAGGCGCGGCGCCTGCGACTTCAGCGGCGCCTGCGACAGCGGCGGACAAGGCCGGCGCCACCGATTTGATCATCAGCCTGAACATCCCCGAGGCGGAAGCGGTCGTGTCGGGCAAGACGCTGCGGCTTCAGGCGCTGCATCTGTACGCGGACGGCCATTTTGAGCAGACTACGCAGCATTTGAGGTGGCAGTCCTCCAACAAAAACGTGGCTGCTGTCGACGCACAGGGCACCGTCACGTTTGCCGGCCACAACGGCAGAACCTTCATCTCCGTTACCGACGGCAGATTCGAGGACCGCATCGCCCTCGACTACAAGGAAAAAGGGGAGCCGCAGGTACAGGTCGTCAAGCAGAAAGGAAAGCGGTACGACGTCATCGGCAAAGCGATCGCCGGCATGACACTGGAAGAAAAAGTGGGCCAGATGATGATGCCCGACTTCCGCAAGTGGAACGGCGCAGACGTGACCCGCATGCTGCCGGAAATCGAGACGTTGGTGAAGAAGTACCACATCGGCGGCGTCATTCTGTTCCGGGAAAACGTGGTGGACACCGCGCAAACGGTGCGCCTTGTCCACGACTACCAGCAGGCGGCGGAAAAATTCGGGCTGCTCGTGACGATCGACCAGGAGGGAGGCATCGTGACCCGTCTGCAGCAGGGCACCGACACGCCGGGGAACATGGCCCTCGGTGCCGCCCGTTCCACGGAACTGGCCTATCAGGTGGGCAGCGTCATCGGCAGGGAGCTTGCCGCCCTGGGCATCAACACCAACTTCGCTCCGGTCATGGACGTCAACAACAACCCGGACAATCCGGTGATCGGCGTGAGGTCGTTCGGTGAAGATCCCAAGCTCGTGGCCGACCTGGGTGTCGCCTACATCAAAGGGCTGCAGCAAAACGGCGTCGCCGCCACGGCCAAACACTTCCCCGGCCACGGCGACACGGCTGTCGATTCCCACTTGGGACTGCCGGAGGTTCCCCACGACAAGGAACGGCTGATGAACGTGGAGCTGTACCCGTTCAAGCAGGCGATGGCGGCGGGCGTGGACGCGATCATGACGGCACATGTCACCTTTCCGAAGATCGACGACACCAAAGCCGTCTCCCGCAAAGACGGAACGGAAATATCACTGCCCGCCACCCTGTCGCCCAAAGTGATCACCGGGCTGATCCGCGACGAGCTGGGCTTTGACGGCGTAGTCTCCACCGACGCGATGAACATGCAGGCGATCGCTGACCACTTTGGTCCGGTGGACGCGGCCATCCGCGCCGTGCAGGCGGGCGTGGACATCGTGTTGATGCCGATCGGCCTGGAAGAAGTAACCAACGGCGTCCTAAAAGCCGTCCGCGACGGCACGATCAGCGAAAAGCGGATCGACCAGTCCGTCCGGCGGATTTTCACCTTGAAAGTAAAACGGGGAATTGTGAAAGCCGAGCAGCCCGCTGATGTAAACGACCAGATCGCCCGTGCCCTCGCGGTGGTCGGCTCGGCGGAGCACAAGCGGGTGGAAGCGGAAGCGGCGGCTCGTTCCGTGACCCTGGTCAAGAACGACGGGGTGCTGCCGCTCAACATGGACGAGGGCGCGAGCATCGCGGTGGTGGGGACCACGTACATCGACAGCCTGGCCGATGCCGTCAGGAAGCATCATGCCAACACCGTCACGATCAAGGTGGCAAACGACACCCTTTCCGACGAACAGCGAAAGCAGGTGGAAGCGGCGGACGCCGTGATCATCGGCTCCTACACGTTCGACGTAAAAGGACGATCCCCGGACAACCCGCTGATGAAACTGTATCGGGAGATCAGCCAGCAAGCGGACAAACCCGTGATCGGCGTCGGCATCCGCAATCCGTACGATATCATGGCGTACCCGGAAGCGGATGCCTACCTGGCTCAATACGGCTTCCGCACCGCGAGCTTTCAAGCGGCGGCGGACACGATGTTCGGCCAAAACAAGCCGACGGGAACACTGCCGGTCACCATTCCGGACGGGAAAGGAGGCACCCTGTACCCGTTCGGTCACGGTCTGGGGTACGGCAAGTAAACCCTGTTATGATATGGGAAGAGGCCCGATTCGCTTGTCGAGTCGGGCTTTTTCTTAGGGTTCCCATATGGATCGGTCCCGTTTCCGTTGGTATAATATGGTTGGTTTGCGAAAAGACGCTGAGCATGTTCGTTGCAACCCAGGGGGGAATGTGAAAGGTGAACGGTAACAGACGAACAGGGGTCATCCTTCTGGTCGTTCTGCTTCTTGTCCTGTTTGCGGTGAAGCGATGGGACCAACCAGGCGATCAGAAGGTGATCAAAGTCGACAGTTGGGAGGAAGTAAAGCAGTATCAATATGCGAAGACCCCTGGGCTGAAACGGGCGGAAGAATTGCATCTCGTCCGCACCTTTGACACCAAGATCCACGTTCCCGGAACCGGCCGCACGTTGTCGATCGACGAGATCTGGTACAACAGCAAACATGTCTTTTTCTTTACCAGTATCGATGTGCCCTCCGGATTTCTGGGCGCTGTTCCCAACGAGAGAGAGGTACCGATTGTCTCGTTTCAGATGGGACTGCCGGGGGACAAACCGGGAGGACCGGACCATCCGCTCTATACCTTGAACTGGATGCCGAATGAAGGTGTCATTCACAACGGGCGGTTTTACAATCGGGCGACCACCAACCCGCTGTACAAGGATGGGATGTCCGACGTTTTGCCCCAGGTCGACGAGATCGTGCTGCGGGATGTGTCCGTGAGCATCGGCGGACAAACCATTCCGCTGCCCGACGTCACCCTCCCGATCCGTTTTGACGTTCGCCAGGAGGTGACGGTATCGGTACCGTTGAAGCAGGAACTGCGCCCGATGGACCGCACGATCGTGCTGGAGTCCTTGGAACTGGGCACGACAGTCAACCGGCTGTACTTTCGCTTCCGCTCCCCGGATCGGAGCGAGCAGTTGAACCATCTGTCCTTTACCCTTCGTTCCGACAAGGGAGAGGTGCGTGACTCCAACCTGAGTCGGATCGAAGCGGGGCCAAACGGGCGGCATTACGTCGAATTTGAACCGTTTGACAAACAGCCGGCAAAGCTGGAGCTTACGCTGCATTCTCTCTGGCTCGCGGGAGACGACCGGATCCGCTTTTCGTTTGATTCCGGAACATACAGCCGCCACGTGAAAAACGAAACAGACTCCTACCGTGAAAAAGTAGGGCAGCACATCGCCACGATTAAAAACACCGATATTTATCTGGATGAACTGTACTACGACGACAGGGGCATTTCCTTTTCCGTTCGCTATGAGGACAAAGAAGCGGGAAAGGTACCCCGTCTTCATCTGATTCCCGAAACTCCAAACGACGCAGAAATGGGAATCAATCGGAAACTGCCGCTGACGGTGACGGCGACAAACGAGCGGGGCGAGCCCGGTGAATACGGGCAGAGAGGCAGCAGCAGCGAGGGCACCTTCGACATGTTTCTGGACGCGAAATTCGTGCAGGCCTCCAAGCGCATTGACGTAACCGTCGACCGGCTGCTGTACGAGATTGCGGGGGAGTGGAAAGCAGCATGTGAGGTGCCGAAAGGAGAGTAACCGTCCCCGGGAACGCTTGCTGTTACGGCAAGCGTTTTCGTTTGCGGTCGAGTAACGTTTCGTTTTGTCCGCCTGGAATAGACAGTTGTCTTTTTCACGTAAATCGCGTAATCTAAGAGAAGACATCGGGGCCATTCGTCCGGCCGCGGCATCTGCCGCTACCGCGCAATGCCGGGAGGGAGGCTTCCTCTTTCACGGCCGGGGTCGGGACCGCGGAAACACGACATGCGCGAAAAAAAGAGAGAACCAGGAGAGATCACCTCTCATGCGGGATAGGAGGATCAGGAGATGAAGGTTGCAAAATTCGGGGGAACTTCGCTGGCCAATGCCGAGCAGATCAGGAAAGTGTGCCAGATTGTGAGAGCGGACAAGGAGCGGCGGATCGTTGTCGTCTCGGCGCCGGGAAAACGGCATCCATCGGACACGAAAGTGACGGACCTGTTGATCGCCTATGCCCAACGCCGCCTGAACGAAGGCGAAGCGGCAAGCGAAAAGCAGGCCGTCATCAACCGGTTTGTGGAGATCATGGAGGGATTGGAGCTGCCTGCACATCTCTCCCGGGAGATCGTCGCCGAGCTGGAGGAGAGCCTTGCCGCGACGCCCGCCGATCAGCCCGACCGCTTTGTGGACGCCGTCAAAGCGGCCGGGGAAGACACCTGCGCCAAGCTGGTTGCGGCGTATCTGCGCCAGCTTGGCGAGCAGGCGGAGTACGTCAATCCCCGGGAAGCCGGGCTGTACGTGACGGATGAGGCCGGCAACGCCCAGGTGCTCCCCGAGGCATACGACCGGCTGCAGTCTTTGCGCCAGCGGCAGGGCATCGTCGTGTTTCCCGGTTTCTTTGGGTATACGCCGGACGGGGTTCTTGTCACGTTTTCCCGGGGCGGTTCGGACATAACGGGTTCCATCCTGGCCGCCGCCGTGAAGGCTGACCTGTACGAGAACTTTACCGACGTGGATTCGGTCTACGCGGTAAACCCCAACCTGATCGCCAATCCGAAAGAAATCCGCGTCATCACCTATCGGGAAATGCGCGAGCTGGCCTATTCCGGCTTTACCGTCTTCCACGAAGAGGCGCTGCTGCCCGCATTCCGCGCAGGCATTCCGGTCTGCATCAAAAATACGAACAATCCCGCCGCGCCGGGGACCAAGATCGTGTCGGGCAGGGAAACGAAAGACGCGCCGGTGGCCGGCATCGCCAGCGACAAAGGCTTTTGCAGCATCTACGTGAGCAAATACCTGATGAACCGGGAGATCGGCTTTGGCCGCAGACTGCTGCAAATCCTGGAGGAGGAAGGCATCTCGTACGAACACACGCCGTCCGGCATTGACAACATCTCCGTCATTTTGCGGGAACGATTCTTTGACGAGAAGACGGAGTCGCGGGTCATCAAGCGGATCATGGACGAACTGCATGTGGATGAAGTCTCCGTCGAACGAAATCTGGCCCTGGTCATGATCGTCGGAGAGGGGATGAGGCGTTCCGTCGGGGTGTGCGCCAGAGCCACCGCCGCCCTGGCAAACGCGAGGGTCAACCTGGAGATGATCAATCAGGGATCGTCCGAAGTGAGCATGATCTTTGGCGTCAAGGCGGCCGATGCCGACAAGGCGGTTCTGGCGCTCTACCAGGAGTTTTTCACGGCGCAGAGCACTTTCCCGCAGCCGGCGGCCACCCGCTAACGTCCTATAACGAATGAAAAAAAGAGGGGGAGTTTCCCCTCTTTTTGCGTTCATCAGTTCAGCTCTTGCGTACACCAGTTCAGCGGCGCGGGCATGGTCCACTTCGGGTATGTCTGTACGTTTCCATCGGATGACGCGTCGTTCGCGGCTTTACCCCTTGAGGGTGGCGTGCCCTTCGGAGAGGCGCTGCTCCTGTCCGCGGGGGTTCTCGATCAGTTTGCCTGATTTGACCAATGCGGCAGTGACCAGCAGCGCCGCGCCATTGATGAGAAACACCGCGCGGATCGGAATCAGTCCGCCCAAAAAGCCGCCCAGCACGGGGCCGATCATGGTGGCCAACTGCGTGACCGACTGATTGAGGCTGAACGCTCTGCCGCGAAACTCCGGTGCGGTTACGTTGACGATCATCGCGTTGATCGACGGATAGACGGCCGCGAAGAACAGCCCGTACACGAACCGCAACATGCCGAAGCCGTACAAATGGGTAAAGAAGAACTGCAGCAGATTGCCGATGGCGCCGCCCAACAGGCCGATGAACAACACCTTGGTGTAACCGAGCCTGGTCCCCGCCGCTCCCCATCGAGGCGCGGCCAGCACCGTGGCGATGCCCACGGCGGAAAAAATGATGCCCGAGCTGAGCGACGCATCCTGCTGGGACGCCCCGAGCTGCAGGACGTACACGGTCAGCAGCGGTTCCAGCAGCATGACCGAAACGGTAACGATCATCGCCAATCCCAAAACGGCCATAAACGGGCGGTTTCCCAGGGCGGTGCGCAGGTCCTCCCGTACGTTTGAGCGCGCAGCGGAGCGGTTGACGTTCGTCTCCTTGGCGAAAAACGTGGCAATCAGCGCCGCCACCAGCACGACGTACCCGGAGAAGAGAAACGCTTCCCGGCTGCCCCACAAATGGCTCACAAAGCCGCCCACGAGCGGTCCGACGATCCCTCCGGTGGCGCCGGCCGTCGACATGACCCCGAGCGCGTAGCCCACGTGTTTTTCCGGCGTATTCGTCGCCACCAGGGCAATGGAGGCGGGGACAAAGCCGGCCAGCAGCCCCTGCAGTACCCGGAGCAGCAGGAAGGAGTACGGGTCGGTGACGAAATAGTTCAAAAAGTACAACACGGCCAAGCTGAACCCTGACCGCATCAGCATCGGTTTCCGCCCGTACTTGTCGGCGAGCGAGCCCCAGTAGGGAGAGATCAAGGCGCTTGCCAGGAAGGTAATGCCAAACGAGATGCCCGACCACGCCTCCAGATGCTCATGGACGCCGAGAGACGTGTGGAGGAAGAGGGGCAGAAACGGTATGGAGATGGAGTACGCCGTGCTGCAGAAAAACACCCCGATCCACAGCACGACGAGATTTCGCTTCCAGGAAAACGTCATCTGTCGTCACAACCTTTGTGGGAAAAAAGAGTCGCGTGATGCAGGATCATTTTAACATTGGTTGACAAAAATGACTAATTGAGAAATGAGATTGAATTGTTTCGGAAATGAAATTATCGGGCCCGTTATGAAAAAACGCCGTACACCGGCCATCACAGCCGAGTCTCGATTCGCGCGGCATCGCCGCTTGGACGACGGGAGATTGAAAGCCGGGTCCGGGACGCCTGCCTACGCGCCGCCCCGTGCCGCTCCGAGCCGTTCGGACAAGCAGGTGACGAGCAGTTGGGCATCGCCGCCGTTCTCCCTCGCGTTGGTTTTTCATAAAAATCCCTGCTTGACAGGGTGTCAATCCCCATACTATACTTTCCATGTCAGACAGCACGGTTTGTGCCTGCGCCCCCTGCAAAAGGGAAACATTGCGTAAGGAGGCAAGAACGATCATGGTAAGTGAATTCGTACAAACAGCCATAACGAAAACACTTCCCGATCGTTCGATTGCAGCATGGGTCTAGTTCGCGTTCCCTTGCCGTCATGGGTTCAGGGATATCGAAAGGCGAGCGGCACAGCCGGAACCATACATGCATGAACACAGACGTCGGGAAGAACCGTGACGTCTTTTTGCGTTTGCGGCATGTCGGGAAGAACCCGGCGTCTTCGTGAGCAGCGTGAGGCGTCGGATAACAACCTGGCGTCTTTTTGCGTTTGCGAGACGTCAGAAATAGTCCCGGCATCTTTGTGCACAGCGCGAGACGTCGGAAAAGCCCGGCGTCTTCGTGCGCAGCGTGAGACGTCGGGAAAAGCCCGGCGTCTTTTTGCGCTTGACGACGTGTTGGACATCCGACGTCCATTCATGCATGGAAAGAACCGCTGCCGCTCTTTCCGTCATCCTGCCCGCTGCAATCGAAACAGTGGAGGGCTGCCCGATCAAATCAACAGGAGTGTGGAGAATGGGCAACTGAACACCGAACCGGGACGAAACCGGATCAGAGGAGTGATCGCACAAAACATGTACCTGGACTTATCAGACGTTCACATTTACCTTGCAAAAGAAAGAGGGATGGTATGACAGTTCAATCGACTTCCAACAGTTCGGCAGGAGATTTGTTCCGCAACCGGGTGGTACGGACCATTCTGCTGTCGGCGTTATTTCTGCAGATCGGCGTTTGGGTCCGCAACTACGCCATTCTGCTGTACGTGATGGAGCGGACGAACGGGGACCCGGTTGCCGTATCGCTCATATCCGTGGCCGAATTTGCGCCGATTTTTCTGTTCTCCTTTATCGGGGGCACGTTTGCCGACCGATGGCGGCCCAAGCGAACGATGATCTGGTGTGACGTGCTCAGTTCGCTTTCCATGTTTGTCGTGCTGCTTACGCTGGTGTTCGGCAGTTGGAAAGCCATCTTTTTCGCGACGCTGGTCTCGTCCGTGCTGTCGCAGTTTTCGCAGCCGTCCGGCATGAAATTGTTCAAGCTGCACGTGCCGGAACAGCTCATCCAGATGGGGATGTCCATGTACCAGACGCTGTTCGCGCTGTTTATGATCCTGGGGCCGATTGTCGGGACATTTGTTTACCAGCATTACGGCATCGGCGCCGCAATCGCGATCACGGGCACAGCCTTCTTGCTGTCCGCTGTCGTGCTTCTGATGCTGCCGCCTGATCGCGACATGGAGGAGCAGGCTGAGAAAACGACTTTGTGGCAGGAAATGAAAGCGGGATTTCGCTATGTGCTGGGGAACCGGACCTTGACCCTGCTCGGCGGCTGTTTTGCCGCCGCGGGTTTCGCGATTGGCCTGACGCAGCCGCTGGTGGTTTTCCTCATCACCGAACGTCTCGGCTTGCCGAAGGAGGACCTGCAATGGCTCATGGCCGCCAATGGCATCGCCATGATCCTCGGCGGAGGCGTGATGATGGGAGTGGCGAAAAAACTCGCTCCACAAAAGCTCCTCGTCCTGGGGATGACCGTCAGCGCCTGTGGCTTCCTGGTGATGGGGCTTTCCACTGAACTGTGGTTGACGCTGACGGCCCAATTCATCTGCGGACTGGTCATGCCGTGCATCCATATCGGAATCAACACGCTGATACTGCAAAACACCGAGGCGTCGTTTGTCGGGCGCGTCAACGGCATCCTGAGCCCGCTCTTCATGGGCGCGATGGTGGTCATGATGAGCATCACCGGTTGGTTGAAAGCCATGTTCTCGCTGGTGGCGATGTTCGAAGCGGCCACCGTGCTGTTCTTCATCGGGGTGCTGGTGATTCTGCCGCTGCTCAAAGGGCATGCGGCCCCGCAAAAAACCGTCCAGCCGGAATAACAAACATCGAGTCGTGCGAAAACGCAGGTACCCAGTGAGGCGTACCTGCGTTTTTTCCTTTATGTCGGAGGAAAAGACGTTTCCCATTTCTTCAGATCGTCCGGTGTGTCGATGTCAGCGCCCCACAGGGATTGTTCAGCGGGGATCAGTTTCAGTTTCGCTGCGTGGCGCGAAATGATCAGGCGCCCCCCTTCGTCACCCTTTAAGTCCGAAAACTCTGAAAACAATTCGGCGTCAAACAATACGGGATGCCCGGGTATGCCGCTGTACTGGGGACGCACGATCTGAATTCCATGCGATCGCCAATCCGCATACGTTTGGAGCAGCTTCCTGACCAACATGGGGGGAACAAACGGTTGATCGGCCAGAAACACCAGCAAGGCATCGACCCGGCCTGTCAGCGCTTCGACTCCTCGCTGCAGCGAAGTTGCCATCCCTTTGGCGTATTCTGAATTTTTGATGATTTCTACGGACAAATCCCTGGTATGCTCATGAAGCAGGTGAACATGTTCTCCTCCGACGATGAGGATGGGATCAAGCTTCGATTGGATGGCACATTCAACGGAATGACGAAACAATGGTTTGCCGTGAACCTCCAGGAATAATTTAGGCACCCCCATTCGACGCGACATGCCTGCGGCCAGGATGACCGCACCTATTCTACGCATGGATTTTCGTTCGGCCGTGAAGGGGCCTGCCGCTGCTGCCGCTTCGGACCATCATCAGTTCCGCAATAATGCTGATCGCAACTTCTTCAATCGTTTCGGCGCCTACATCCAGTCCGATTGGTGCGCGCAGAGGGCCGCTCGACAGAGTCGCTCCGATGTTGGCAAGCATTTCCTGGGTGCGGGACAGGGGGCCTAACACACCGACAAAGCGAGGGTTGCTTCGCAGTGCGAGCGCTAACGAGGCTTCATCTCGGCGCTGCTGGTGATTCATGATAACCCACCAGCTATCCTGCAAACCTGCAGGGTCCGCTGCATCTGGTTCAACGACCAGATGGGATGCGGCCGGAAAACGAAAGCCGTTGTTAAAGTCTTTCCGAGGATCTAACACGGTTACATGAAATCCCACTTGCGCAGCGACAGATACAAGGGGGACGGCATCATGACCGGCACCCGCTATGATCAAGTGTTCATTGGGCCTCATGGTATCAATGACAAAACGGCGATCTCCGAGGGAAAGAACTTCTGCACGCGTGCGTTGGAAGGTCCGATCCAATGCGTGCTGCCGAACCTCGTCTGGGAACTGAGCCAAATCCCCCCAGCCATTTCCGTTTGAATCAAGCAGGACGCGAATACCCGTGGGAATTTCGAGGATCAGGGAAAGGGGGCGATCTTCTTGGATGACGGTGAGGGCTGTTTGCCAGAAGCTGTCCTCGGGATCGACAGGAACAATCAAGATCTCCAAGGATCCTTTACAGCCGATCCCCAACGTCCAGAGGTCATTTTCACTCAGATCATACTGTTTGGTGATCGGGAGGTTTTGACGAATGGCTTCTTTTGACCATTCGAACAGATCATTCTCCAAACAGCCCCCGCTCAATGTACCAAACCTTTGTCCGTCCGCTGCCATCATCATTTTGGCACCAGGCTGGCGGTAAGCCGATCCACGTACCTCCGTAATCATCAACAAGCATGTTTGCTGATTGCGCTGCCAGGCTTGTTTCATGTTTTGCAACACATCTCGTGCTTCTTGAATGCGCGACATGATCGCTTCCTCCTTACGTCATGAAATAGGATATCGGCAATCGCCGGGTATGCGTACACCCTTCTCCGAAATTTTGTTTGAATTAATAAAATATTTTGTGAATTTTCGTGACGATAGTCATTATAGCATAACGAAAATGAGAAATGAACGTTCGAAAGCAGAATGTGGGAGCGGTTGATAGCGTGACCAATGTGCTGCGACATACCGGATAAACCTGAAAGGTCATGATGATCTATCTAGCAAAAAAATCTGCATGAATTAAATTTTCAATATTCTAATGATTCAGGTATCGTGGTATACTGGGATTAATTCAAAACAGTCATAATTATTAGAATTCTAAGTCGGTAAAGGGAGGGTTTCTTTTTTTATGATTCCAACTGCATTTGATTATTATTCACCGACGACCGTAGACGAAACGATCGCCTTACTGCAAAAACACGGGTACGATGCGAAGATTTTGGCGGGCGGTCAAAGTTTGCTGCCCATGATGAAGCTGCGCGTAGCGATGCCGCCCATTTTGATTGACATCAATCAACTTGACGATTTGCGAGGCTGGCGAGAAGAGAATGGGTACTTGAGAATCGGGGCGCTGACGAGACATGCCGATCTCGAACAGGAACGGAATTTGATGGAGCGCTACCCGCTTTTATCGAAAACGGCAGAATGGATTGCGGACGTACCGGTTCGGAATCGGGGGACCATTTGCGGCTCTCTCGTCCATGCAGATCCGGGTTCGGACTGGGGAGCCGCGATGATTGCCCTGCGTGCGGATGTTGAGGTAATCGGTCCATCCGGTGTGCGGCGTGTTCCGATTGACGAGTTTTTTGTCGACACCTTCACAACATCGCTGGAGATCGATGAGATTGCCTCGGCCGTGTTGATCCCTTCCCCCATAGGCCGCGTAGGAGCACGCTACATGAAATTGGAACGCAAAGCGGGAGATTTTGCGATTGTGGGGGTGGCGCTGCAGGTTGTCAAAGCAAACGACGGAACCATTCTGGATGCCGGTATTGGCTTGTGCGCATGCGGCGATGTTCCCGTTCGGGCCAAAAAGGCTGAAGAATGGCTGATCGGTCGCTCACTTGACAAGGAAACGATTCAACAGGCTTCGCTCCTGGCCCAGGAAGACGCGAATCCGGCTACGGACCTCCGTGGAAGCGCCGAGTACAAGCGAGACCTGGTACGGGTGTTTGTCAAGCGAGGTCTTGAAGAAATTGCCGATGAACTCCGCTAGCTGTACGTGCTGGATACAGGTTTTCAGTATGAAACTGGGAGGGACGATGATTTTATGCAGATGCGTGTAACGGTAAACGGACGTGTGTATGAATCGGATGTCGAGCCCCGCACGTTGCTGGTCTATTATCTCAGGGAACATCTGAGACTGACGGGGGCGCACGTCGGATGTGACACGACAACGTGCGGCGCGTGCACCGTTTTGTTGAACGGAAAGGCGGTGAAATCCTGTACGGTGTTGGCGGTACAGGCGAACGGCCAAGAAATCCTGACGGTGGAAGGACTCGAACGTGACGGTGAACTGCATCCGCTGCAAAAGGCATTTTGGGAAGAGCATGCCCTCCAATGCGGGTACTGTACACCGGGAATGATCATGACAGCGTGTGAACTGTTGGAACGAAATCCGTTTCCTACGGAGGAGGAAGTTCGCAAAGGAATTTCAGGTAATGTATGCCGGTGCACAGGTTATGTGAACATCGTCAAGGCGATCCAGTCAGCAGGGCGTCAGATGGCGGAGCAAAACAAGGTTCCCAACGACCAATCGGAGGTGGTTCCCAGTGGCAATTAATCAATGTGAACTTCGGCCGATGGGGAAATCGATTCATCGCAAAGAAGATCCCCGGTTTATTCGAGGACAGGGGCGATATGTGGACGATATCGTGCTGCCCGATATGCTGTACATGAGCATCGTCCGCAGCCCCTATGCGCATGCGAAGATTACCGGCATCAATACTGACGCTGCCTATCAGGTTCCCGGTGTGAAATTGATCATCACCGGTGAGGATCTGGAAAAGATGAAGCTGGCGTGGATCCCCACCATGGCCGGCGACGTGCAGATGGTACTGGCAACCAACAAGGTGCTGTACCAATATCAAGAGGTGGCGGCAGTCGTTGCGGAAACCCGCGCTGCGGCAGTGGATGCGGCCCAATTGGTCGAGGTCGAATACGAGGCGCTGCCGGTCGTAGTCGACCCGTTCCGCGCCTTGCAGCCGGATGCTCCTGTACTGCGGGACGACCGCGAGAAGAAGAGCAACCATATTTGGCACTGGGAAGCGGGAGATCGGGAAAAGACAGAAGAGATTTTTCAAAACGCTCCGGTGGTGGTCAGTCAGGACGTGCGTTTTCAACGGGTACACCCGTCCCCGCTGGAACCATGCGGATGTATCGCTGATTACAACAAGGGGACAGGCAGATTGACCTGGTATGTCACCTCCCAGGCGCCGCATGCGCATCGAACGGTGTTGGCGATGGTAACCGGTCTGCCGGAACACAAGATTCATGTCATTTCTCCGGACGTTGGCGGAGGGTTCGGGAACAAGGTTCCTGTCTATCCGGGCTATGTGTGTGCCATCGTTGCCTCCCTGAAGCTGGGGCAGCCGGTCAAATGGATCGAAACCCGTACGGAAAACATTGCAAGCACGGGATTCGCCCGTGATTATCATATGAAGGCGGAGATCGCCGCGGACGAAAACGGCAAGGTGTTGGGGCTGCGGGTGAAAACGATTGCGGATCACGGCGCGTTTGACGCTGCGGCGGACCCTACAAAGTTTCCTGCCGGATTGTTCAGCATCGTGACCGGTTCCTATGATTTTCAGCAGGCGTTTGTGGAAGTGGACGGCGTTTATACCAACAAGGCGCCGGGTGGAGTGGCCTATCGTTGTTCGTTCCGCGTCACGGAAGCTGCGTATTTGATCGAACGAACGATGGATGTCTTGGCACGAAGGTTGAACATGGATCCGGCCGAACTGCGATTGCGCAATTTTATCAAGAAAGAACAGTTTCCCTACCAGTCTCCGACAGGATGGACCTATGACAGCGGTGACTATGAGCAAACATTCAAGCTGGCGCTTGAGAAAATCGGTTATCATGAACTGCGCAAGGAACAGGCGGAGAAGCGCGCGCGCGGCGAGCTGATGGGCATCGGGATTTCCACGTTTACGGAAGTGGTGGGTGCCGGTCCTTCCCATTCGTTTGACATCATGGGGATCAAAATGTTTGACAGTGCTGAAATCCGCGTGCATCCGACCGGCAAGGTGATTGCCCGACTGGGCGTACGGCACCAGGGACAAGGGCATGAAACGACGTTTGCGCAAATCATCGGAGAAGAACTGGGATTGAGCGCAGATGACGTGTTGGTGGAAGAGGGGGATACCGATACGGCTCCCTATGGCTTGGGGACGTATGCGAGCCGCAGTACCCCGACAGCAGGAGGAGCGGCGGCTCTCTGTGCGCGGCGAATTCGGGAAAAGGCGAAGAAGATCGCAGCGCATCTGCTTGAAGTGGGGGAAGAGGATGTTTCGTGGAATGGAGAGGCGTTCGAAGTAAAGGGGCTCCCGTCCCGCAAGGTTACGATGGGGGAAGTCGCTTTGGCCGCCTATACGAATTTGCCGGAGGGCATGGAGCCTGGTCTCGAAGCCACGTATTATTACGATCCGCCCAACCTGACCTTCCCGCATGGGGCTTATATTGCGGTTGTGGATATTGATACAGGTACGGGCGCGGTGAAAGTACGCCGTTTCCTGGCTGTGGATGACTGCGGAAACGTGATTAATCCGATGATCGTGGAAGGGCAGGTACACGGTGGACTGACGGAAGGGTTTGCCATTGCGTTCATGCAGGACATTCCGTTTGACGAGGATGGAAACTGCCTGGCACCGAACTGGATGGATTACCTCGTTCCGACTTCGCTTGATTCCCCGCATTGGGAAACAGACCGGACGGTTACCCCATCGCCGCATCACCCGATCGGGGCAAAAGGAGTGGGCGAATCACCGAATGTCGGTTCTCCGGCCGCCTTCGTCAACGCTGTTGTGGATGCGCTTTCTCCGTTTGGTGTTGAGCATATCGACATGCCGATTTTCCCTTGGAAGGTGTGGGAGATTTTGCGTAAGAACGGGGTCTCCGAATAAAAAGGAAGTCCTGCGCATGAGAGGAGGATGGTCTGACGGGGGACTGCTCCCCGTCAGACACCCGATATGGATAAGATCTGGCAAGAGGCGCTTCGATTGGAAGAAGCCCGGGAACCGTTCGCTGTGGTTACCGTGGTTCGAACCGTAAAACCCTCTTCCGCGATTGTTGGCGCAAAAGCATTGGTTACCGCAGCGGGAGAGATGATCGGTTTTGTTGGCGGTCAATGCATACAATCCCTTGTCATTTCACAAGCATTGACATGCATCGAAAATGGGACCAGCCAGCTTGTGCTGATCACGTCCGATTCGTCGCAGCTTCGTTCAACGGACGGGATTACCGTTTTGCCGATGACCTGCCACTCGGAGGGGACCGTTGAATTGTTTATCGAGCCAAAGCTCCCGGCGCCCGTTTTACTGGTGATCGGTCATTCCCCCATCGCTGATTCCTTGCAAAAAATAGCGGTCCACCTGGATTTTCAGGTAAAATCCGTGGCACTGGACCATGCGTCGTCTGATGGCGCCGACAACCTGTCCCGTTTCACGGAAACCATCCGCGCACATTTGTCACCGGGAGCGTATGTGGTTGTCGCTTCGATGGGGCTCTATGACACGGAAAGCCTCCGGGCGCTGCAGGGATTTTCCCTTTCGTATGTGGGGTTGGTCACAAGTCCCAGACGACGAGAAGCGGTACTCGCAGATTTGCAGAATCAAGGAGTTTCGGAAGCGTTTTGTTCCTTCCTTTCGGCTCCGGCCGGATTGGATTTGGGAGCGGTCGATCCGGCTGAAATCGCGGTTACGATTTTGGCGGAAATCATCGAATCCCGAAGGAAGAAACAGACCCTTTCGCATTTGACGCCGCCTGTGACAGAGAACAAGTCCCGGCGGGAGGTGATTGATCCGATCTGCCGCATGGTGGTGGATTTGAACACGACTCTCCATAAAGCGGAATACCAGGGCAAGGAGTATGGCTTTTGTTGCCCGCATTGCCGCCAGGAATTCTTGAAACATCCTGAAACCTATGCATGTACGGTAGAAGTCTAACGTTGATATCGAAGGAGGAATTTAGAATGAAGACTTACAGTGGAGATTTTACCATCCCGGTATCCCGCGACATGGTTTGGAATTTTCTGATGGACCCGCACAAGGTGGGACCGTGCCTGCCTGATTTGTTAAGCATGGACGTATCCGACAACCACCATTTTCGGGCCAAAGTGCGTGTCGGTGTAGGCCCTATTCGCGGCGCTTTTGATTTGGCCAACAGTATTACGGTAGAGGAAGAGGGCAAGTCGGCTTCCATGTCGGTCAAGGGGGGAGGCATGGGAAGCGGGGTTGATATGAACGCAAACATGCTTTTGGAAGATTTGGAAGAGGAGCAGGGTACCCTTTTGAAATGGACCTGCGACGTCGTGGTCAGCGGGCCGATTGCCACGATCGGAGGACGCTTGATTGACGGGCAGGCTCGGAAGATTACCGAACAAGTGTTTGAGAACATACGAAATGCGCTGGTTTCCTTGAAGAGCGAAGTGGCGGTGACAAATGAGGAGGAAGAATGAACGAACATATTCATAAGCTGCAGGAAGAATTGCGCCGAGCCCGTTATGTGGCGGATCAGGCACTCACAACCGTACTGTACCTGGCGGGGCGTCTCGGGCGCCCTGTTCTTATGGAAGGGCCAGCCGGCGTTGGAAAAACGGAATTGGCGAAAGTGATGGCGCAGATTCGCGGTGTTGACTTTATCCGGTTGCAGTGCTACGAAGGATTGGATGCTGCCCATGCCTTGTATGATTGGGATTATCCCAAACAACTGCTCACCGCGCGCACGGTCATCGAAGGACACGAACAGCGAAAAATCTCAACAGATATCTATACCGAAGAGTATCTCATCGAGCGTCCGCTTTTAAAAGCGCTGCGGTCGCAGCCCGCGCCTGTTTTGTTGATAGATGAGGTGGATCGCGCTGATGAGGAGTTTGAAGCGCTGCTGCTGGAATTTTTGGCGGAGTTTCAAATTACGATTCCGGAAATCGGTTCCTTCCGCGCTCAACAGCCCCCGATGGTGATCCTGACATCCAATCGTACCCGGGATCTGTCGGATGCTCTCCGCAGGCGCTGCTTATACGTTTGGCTGGACTATCCGAGCCTGGAGCGCGAAGTGGAAATCATCAGGCTGCGTGTGCCGGGATTGGCTGAAGAGCTGATCCGTCAAATCACGCGCGCCGTGCGTCAAATGAGGCAGTGGTCTTTGTTGAAACCGCCGGGAATGGCCGAATCGATTGACTGGGCACAGGCCATCGAGAAATTGGATGTACGTGAGCTGGATGAGGAAAGCATCTCCCTTACCCTGGGATGTGTTCTGAAGACACAAGAAGATATGGAGTTTGTGTATCAGAAAGGGTTGGCCCTGTTATGGAAGTCCTAGAGGTGCTGTCCAGACAGATCGGTCTGCTGTCCGGCAGGATTATCGAGCAGGTGCAGAGTTTTGCTCCGTTTCTCAGACAATACGGATTTCGAGTAGGGACTCCCGAAAGCCTGACGGCAATCGAGGCCTTATCGGCCATTGAGATCGAGTCGATGGAACAAGTGATGGATGCCATGCGCTCCATCTACGTGAAAAATCCGGCAGAATGGGCGATATTTCCGAGTCTGTTCAAGCGTCATTTCGGCGTTGTCCAGCACGAATGGAAACAGACAACCGTGCTGGAAGGCGATACCGAGCTGCAGCAGTCGGGGAGCGGCTCCGCTGAAACCTCGTCGTCCCTGCAGATTGAAGGCGCCATGCTCCGCGCATACAATCCCAATCATGGTCAACGCTACGCGCTTCGCGTACTGAAAGAGGGGCAGTTACAACAAATCCTGTATTGGACCCGAAAAGCGGTCCTTCAATTTGAAAGCCCGCGCAGTCGGCGCTTGGAAAAGGGACGGCGGTTTCCCATCGATTTTCGGCGAACCATCCGACATGCCATGAAAAATGGGGGAGATCCTCTTGTCATCTATAAACGCAAATATCGAAGGGCTCGCCCGAGAATTGTGATTGTGACAGATATCTCCGGCTCGATGAAACCGCATGCCGATTTTTTCACCACGGTTGCCTGGGCCTTTTTGCACACCAGGGCACGTGTGGAAACGTTTGTGTTTAGTACGGAGATCAAGCGGATTACACCGCTGTTATCACGTCACATTGTTCATGGCATCCCCTTTGAACAATTGATCGAGTTGAAAGGCGGCACACGCATCGGGTTTTGTCTGTCTCGACTGGCGCATCGGTATGGCAGTCTGCTGCGGAAACAGACATGCCTCATCATTGTTTCGGATGGATATGACACGGGACATCCCCACATGTTAAAACGCGCGATGGACACGCTATCCGGGCTGGTCGGCAAAATCGTATGGGTCAATCCGCTGCTGGGTGAAGAAGGATATGAACCTGTCGCTACCGGAATGAGCACAGCGCTTCCTTATGTCGATCGTTTTGTCGATGTCCATGATCTGGAGTCGTGGATCCAGGCGGTGAAGCTACATCTGTTTGCAAACCAAACGTGAAAGGTGTGTATTGTCCAGATGGCAGGAAACTGCATGTGGCGCTGCTCATGAGTTTGGGGGGATGATGGTGGCCGTCGTAAATGTGCTGTGGATCTTGATCGTTACTGCTTATATCGTCTTTGTGATTGGTCAGCGGCGGGAGAAATTGACGTGCATCGCCGGAATGATGATCGCGATGACCCTGGGAATGATGGTGAGCCTTACGCTGGGGATTCTCATCGGTGTGTATATGCATCATGACGTGACGAAATCCACCATTTTAGCTGTTGTGGCCGGGATGATCGCCGGTTATTCAGCCGGCAAACCCGTCAGCTTGATGGCGGCCATGGACGGGATGCTGGCGGGGATCATGGGCGGAATGATGGGAGCCATGCTGGGTGTAATGCTCGTCTTTCCCACCGCAATGGTTTGGTTTATCAATATCCTCTTCGCGGCCGTGATGGTTGTTCTGCTGCAGTTGATCAAGGAAGAGACAGGAACAGCCAAAAAGGAAGAGAACGAAGGGAAACGGCCGTTTTTCGGCAGTGTCGGCATGATGGTGGGACTGATCGCCCTCACTGGTGGGCTGTTTGTCGTAAAATCGGATCTCTTCGGCGTGAGCCAAGCGAGTTCGCATGAGGCTGGCAGTCATTCTTCGGCACAGGCCGAGATCATGGGTGATGTTCAAGAAGCCACGATTACCGTGAGCGCTTCCGGATACAGCCCCCAACATCTTGAAGTAAAAGCCGGCATTCCTGCCAGGATTCATTTCCGGACGGAGGAAGCTGCCGATTGCTTGCGGCAAGTGTTCTCGGAAGAATTGGGAATAAACAGCATCCTGGAGCCAGGAAAGGACAACTCCATTGTGCTGCAGGAAGTAAAACCCGGAACCTATCGATATACCTGTGGAATGGGATTGTTTGAGGGCACCATTACCGTCAAAGAATAACCACAAAGGGCGTTCATGCAGATCACCGGCACATTCCGCGACAAAAAAGAAAACCCCTGTTTCATCAAGGGTTCAGCGTGTAGACTAGGCACGGAGGGACAAGGTCTACACGCTGGGCTTTTTTTCTGGAAATCAGTCGTTCCTTTCTCGCTGCTCGAATGCGTTGGTTCATGCGATGGTCAGCGGGAATGACGCACCCATGTGACGCTCTCTTTTTTCTCTTCGTTTACCAGCAGTTGAAAAACATCGGGTCTGGCATAATGACCGACGACGTCAAAATCGAATTGGCTGCTGGCAATGAGCCGCAAATCGAGATCGGCGATCAGGATGTCTTCCCGGCCGTACACAGGTTCCACGAGATACTCGCCCAATGGGCCAACGATTGCGCTGCCTCCCCTGCACATCTCGTGCGGAGATGATTCCAATTCGTGATAGCAGGCCAAATCGGTCGGATACATGTCCTTTGTCACATATTGATTGCACGATAGCACGAAGCACCTTCCTTCCAGGGCGATATGACGAAGGGTGGACTGCCACACATCACGCGCATCGGCTGTCGGGGCGATATAAATCTGGACGCCTTTCGCATACATGGCTGCTCGTGCCAACGGCATGTAATTTTCCCAGCAAATCAAGGCCCCGATCTTTCCGTACGGGGTATCCAAAACCGGCAGCGTGCTGCCATCACCCTCGCCCCAGATAATTCTTTCGGAAGCGGTCGGCTTCAACTTGCGGTGTTTTCCAAGCAGCGTTCCATCCGGTCCGAAAAACAGGACGGAGCAGTACAGGGTACCACCGCTGCTCTCGCTGTCTCTTTCGATGACACCCATGACGAGATAGACGCCGGCTTTCCGCGCGGCCTCTCCCAGCACTTCCGTGGTTTCACTGGGCACGGGAACCGAGTTTTCCCAATAGCGAAGCCAATCCTGGCGTCCTTCGGGCGATCGGCTTCCCACGGTCGTTCCGAATGTAAGCCCGCGCGGGTAGGCGGGAATAAATGCTTCGGGAAATACGACGAGTTTCGCTCCTTTTTCCGCTGCCTGCAAGGTTAGCGAGACGGCCTTTTGGGTCGTGGCCTCCCGGTCCATGATGACGGAGGCAGCCTGGACGACAGCCACGCGAACGGCATGCTGCTGGTTTCCCATTTTCGTTCCCCTTTCCTTTGGATCCAGAAAATTCGTGATGTTCCTTTTCTTTATGGTAAATCAAACAAGCCTCTCTGTACTCATCCACTTCAACGGTTTTTTTGCCAGCCATTTGCGGTAGTTAAGCGACAGACCTGTACTATTCATAATTTTGGTGATATTCTGACAATATAATGGTTTCAGGACCCGTTTATCATACGTGGACGTTGCAAGGGGGGCAATTGCATGGCAGGTATGAACCTCGGCTATCTGGCAGCTCGGTCGGCGGCGGCATATCCGGATCATCCGGCCGTCATTTGCGGCGACTCGGTGGTGACGTACCGGGTGTTTAACGAACGCGTCAACCGGGCTGCGAGCGCGCTGCGCCGACTTGGCCTGGCGAAAGGGGAACGGGTGGCCATTCTCTCGCCGAACCGCCCGGAACTCCTGGAAGTGCTTTTTGCGACGTGGAAGGCAGGCCTGGCAGCCGTCCCGATGAACTTCCGCCTCCACCGGGACGAGGTGCGCTACATCTTGAACCATAGTGAAGCCAAGGTGCTTGTGCATGCGGGTGTGTACCAGGATGATCTCGACCTCATTGCGGGGGACCTCGCCGCAACCCGTTTCTCGATTTGTTTGGATGGCTTGGCGGGGAAGGAGCGGGGGCATTCGTTGACGGCTCTTGATTACCGCGCACTGCTGGACAGCGGGGATGCGGCAGAGTGGGTGGAGCCGGTTGATGGAGACGACCTGGCGTGGATCTTCTACACCTCGGGCACCACGGGGCGGCCCAAAGGGGCGATGCTGACGCACCGGATTCTTTTGCTGATGGCGCTGAACACCTGTGCCGACATCTATCCGTTCGGTCACGACGACATCGGACTGCACGCGGCGCCGCTCAGCCACGGCTCCGGTCTGTACGCCCTTCCCCTGATCGCCAAAGGGGGGACGAATGTGATCCTGCCGTCCTCCCGGTTTGATCCGGAAACGGTGTTTGCCGCGATGGAAAGACACCGGGTCACTGTGCTTCCGTTCATGGCTCCCACCATGGTGAAGCGCCTGATTGAATCGGAGGCGCATACCCGGTACGACCTGCGAAGCCTTCGGTGCATCGTGTACGGCGGCGCTCCCATGTACGTGGAGGATCTGACAGCCGGGCTCAAGGCCTTCGGACCGGTATTTGCGCAGGTGTACGGGCAGGGCGAATGCCCCATGACGGTGACCGGCCTCAGCCGCCACGAGCACGACCTGAATCGCCCCGATCGCCTGGCCTCTGCGGGTACAGCCCGTTTGGGCGTGCAGGTGCGCATTCAGGACGCCGAAGGCAGCGCGTTGGCGCCTGGGAGCATCGGCGAAATTGCCGTGCGGGGCGATCTCGTGATGAAGGGATACTGGCGCGACCCGGAAGCTACCTCCGCGACGATTGTGAACGGGTGGCTGCGCACAGGCGATGTCGGGTACATGGACGAGCATGGGTACCTCTATATTCTGGACCGGACGAAGGACATGATCATCAGCGGCGGAAACAACATCTACCCGCGCGAGGTGGAAGAGGTGCTGCTGTGTCATCCGGCCATCCAGGAAGTGTGCGTTTTCGGCGTCCCGGACCCGGAATGGGGGGAGGCGGTGAAGGCCGTTGTGGCGCTGCGGCCGGGGCACGCGGCCACGGAAGCGGAGCTGATTTCGTTTTGCAGGAATCACCTCGCCAGCTACAAGAAGCCTCGTTCGGTGGACTTCGTCGAGGAGCTGCCCAAGAACGCCTATGGCAAGGTGCTCAAGCGTGACCTCCGCGCCAGGTACTGGGACGGGCGTACGCGCAGGGTCTAACCGGGGCATGCGTACCGCTGGCGGACTGTGTCGAGCAGGCTCCCGTGTGTGGTGCTGGCAATCCGCAAGAAAGGAGCGGCGGATTACCGGCTGCCTGGCAGGGAGCAAGCGGCGGGATGTGACAACCGAACGGAAGGGGGAGGAAGTCCTTTGAACAAGTTCCGCGTCCTCTTTGCCAGCATCGCTGGCTCGATCATTGAGTGGTATGATTTTTATCTGTACGGGTCGGCAACTGGCCTGGTTTTTTCCACGCTGTTCTTTCCGACCCACGACCCGGCCATTTCGCTGATTCTCGCCTTTTCCACCTTTGGGGCCGGCTATGCCGCTCGGCCGATTGGCAGCGTGCTGTTCGGCCACCTCGGTGACCGCCTGGGGCGAAAGGCGGCACTCATGTATACGCTGGTCGGGATGGGAGGCAGTTCGACGCTGATTGGGCTGCTCCCCACGTATGAACAAGTCGGGCTGCTTGCTCCCATTTTCCTGGTGATCCTGCGGCTGATCCAGGGGATTTCATTGGGGGGCGAATGGGGCGGAGCCATCCTGCTGGCGACAGAATCCGCGCCCAAAGGAGTTCGCGGGCTTTACGGCTCGATTCCCCAGATGGGGGTACCGATCGGGTTGGTGGCCGGGACTCTAAGTTTTTCGCTCATCAGCCACGTCACGACCAACGAGCAGTTCATGTCCTGGGGGTGGCGGATTCCCTTTCTCTTCAGCATCGTGCTCGTCAGTTTGGCGATCTGGATCCGGAGCGGCATCGAAGAAACCCCGATCTTCCAGGAGCAGAAGGAGAGCGGCGATATCGCGCGGGTGCCCATCGTCGAAGCGCTCCGCAGCGACGGGAAAAACGTGCTGCGCGCCATCGGGTTGAAGCTGGGTGACGGGTTCTTCAACGTCTTCACGATGTCCTACGTGCTCACCTTTGCCACCGTTTACCTGAGTTACCCCCGTGACACGGCCTTGAACGCCCTGACGATCGGATGCGCTGTCATGCTCGTCACCATCCCGATCATCGGGTACCTTTCTGATTTTGTCGGCCGGAAACGCATCTACATCGGGGGATTGATTCTTCTCTTCCTTCTGGCGGTTCCCTACTTTTCGCTGATCGGCAAAGGGGCCGGCTGGTTTTACTGGATGCAGGCGATCGTGCTCGGGATCATCTGGGCGGCGATTTTTTCCACGCAGGGGACGTTTTTCTCCGAACTGTTTCCGCCCAAAGTCCGGTATACGGGGCTGTCGGTCGGTTATCAGATCGCAGCGGCCATTGTCGGTTTTGGACCGCTGATCTGGACCTCCATGGCGAAATCCTACGGTCCATCGCCCTGGATCTTTGGCGGGTTCATGATGGCTGGGATAGCGCTCAGCCTGGCGTTGAGCCTGTTTGCGCCGGAGACGAGAAGCATGGCTTACTCGCGAAGTTGAATCTTCTTTCCTTTGTCTCGGTGACCAAGCTGTTTCGATGAGGGGCACCGCCGTGGGCAGAGCGGTTGGCAGGGGGACGGCTGTTACGAAAAGGCACCTCCGGCAAACCGTTGCGGATGAATGGGGCAGAGGGCAGCACCATCGTTCCTGCCCTCTGATTTGCGTTTGATTCCGGCATGTTGTTCACGGTCGGGTCGATTGAGTCGCTTTAAAAAACAAGTACCGGCCGCAAGCATCCAGTTGTCATTGAGAGAAGGCGCTTTTAATGAAGGGCCTTCTTTTTTTGTCTGCTTTGCGACGTAAGAGGCCTCGCAAATCAAATTTGAATCACGCAAGCAAAAAAGAATCGCGGAAAACCAGCGACTGTACATCTGCTTGATTCATTTTTGAATCGATGGACTGAACGTCAACCGGTGAAATCAGCCTGGAGCGGAACTTGCAAAAGGAATGGTGCAACACAGGCCATCAAGGGCTGGCTGGGGCGAATAGAAGGTCGGCTGGAAAGGAAGAGGGGCGATGGATGTGAACAGGCCGTGGTACGCATTTTATCCAAAAGGGGTTCCCGTGAACATCGAGCTTCCGCATATCTGCTTGTATGATCTCCTGGCACGGACAGCGCGGGAATATCCGGAACAGCTTGCCGTGATCGATGGAGAAAAGAACGTGACCTACGCAGAATTACAGCGGATCGTGGATCGGTTTGCTGCCGTCCTGTATCGTCTGGGGCTGCGCAAAGGCGACCGGATCGCAGTGATGCTGCCCAATTGTCTGGAGTATATCGTCTCCTACTATACCATTCAGCGCCTGGGCGGCATTCTCGTCCAGGTCAACCCGATGTACCAGCAGTCCGAGTTGGCCTATCTGTTGGAAGATTCGGAAGCAACGGCATTCATTGGCCATCGGGAACAAAAGCAGAAACTGGCGTTGATCGGATGGGATGCAAAACTGACGCTGATTTTCGTCGAAGGGGCTTCCCATGAGGGCGAGTACGGCTATTATGAAGAAATAGCCGCTGTATCATCCAAACCTCCTTCCGTGGAAATCGACCCACGGGAAGATATCGCCGTTCTCCAATACGGGAGGAACCACCGGCAGATCGAAAGGAGTCATGTTGACGCATTACAATCTCGTCAGCAATGTCTTGCAAAGCTTTGCATATTCCGACGGGGTGTTCGAGCGGCCCGGCGAGCGCATTCTAAGCGTGTCCCCTTTCTTTCACGTGTACGGGATGACCGGTGCCATGAACATCGCCGTGTACGGGGCAGCCACCATCATCTGCCTCCGCCGGTTTGATGCGAATCACACACTGGAGGTCATCCGCAAATACCGCCCCACCTTTTTCCCGGGGGTTCCCACCATGTACATCGCCTTGCTGCAGCATCCCGATGCGGAAACCATCGGCCTTGACTCATTCAAGGTATGCAACAGCGGGTCGGCACCGATGCCGGTCGAGGTGATGCGCGAGTTCGAACGGAAAACGGGGGCGCGTATCATCGAGGGATACGGGTTATCTGAAGCTGCCCCCATTACCCACCGCAATCCGATCCACGGAAAAAGAAAGCCGGGCAGCATCGGACTGCCGCTCCCGAATACGGATTGCAAGGTGGTCGATCTGGAGACGGGAACGGTCGAACTGCCGCCCGGAGAGCCGGGGGAATTGATCATCAAAGGCCCCCAGGTGATGAAAGGATACTGGAAAAATCAGGAGGAAACCGCTGCCGTTTTGCGGGACGGATGGCTCTATACCGGAGATATCGCCACGATGGATGAGGAAGGCTACTTCTACATCGTGGGCAGAAAGAAAGAGATGATCATTGCGAGCGGTTACAATATTTTTCCCATCGAAGTGGAGGAAGTCATCTATCAGCATCCGGCCGTCGCGGAAGCCTGTGTGTTTGGCATTCCCGATCCCTACCGGGGAGAGACCGTGATGGCGGTGATCGTACCGAAGAACGAGATGCCTGTTACAGAAAAAGAGATCATCGATTGGTGCTCCGCACGCCTGGCCAAGTATAAGGTTCCACGATCGGTTGAATTCAGGGATCGGATGCCGAAAACCGCGGTTGGCAAAATTTTGCGCAGATCTTTGGTGGAAGAAGTGGTGGCGAAGCAGAAATCCGTTGGACGGACAGAGTGAAGTTCGTGGAGGAAAGGAACTTCATTCGGAAAGATCGGCGCTGCTGTTGAAGAGTGTTGGATGAGAACGACTAGGGGGATGGTTTCATGCATGTTCACGATCTTTTTCATCTTGACGGAAAAGTCGCGATCGTAACGGGAGGCGGACGCGGTCTCGGTGAACAAGTTGCGATGGGGCTGGCAGAAGCCGGCGCTGCTGTCGTCGTCTGCTCGCGGAAAAAAGAAGCCTGTGACGAGGTGGCTGAAAAGATCAAAGGAGTAGGCAGGCAAAGCCTGTCGCTTGCGTGTGACGTCACGAATCCGGAAGATGTACAACGCGTAGTGGAGGAAACCAAAAACGCATTTGGCAAGATTGACATCTTGGTCAATAACGCCGGGATCTCGTGGGGTGCCCCTGTCGAGGAATACCCGCTCGAAAAATTCAATCAAATTTTACAAGTAAACGTAACGGGATTGTTTTTAATGTCGCAAGCAGTTGGTCGTGAAATGGTGGCACGGCAATACGGTCGAATTGTGAACATTGCTTCCGTCGCCGGTTTGGTTGGCAGCGATCCTCGCTATATGAATGCAATCGGTTATAACGCGAGCAAAGGGGCAGTGATTTCATTTACACGTGATTTAGCCATAAAATGGGCGCGGCAGGGTGTGACAGTCAATGCGATAGCACCTGGTTTCTTCCCGAGTAAAATGACTTCCGGCCTCCTTCAGAAGTTTGGGGATCAACTCCTTGAACGCACTCCCATGCGGCGTTATGGAGGGGAACACGACCTGAAGGGAGCCGCCTTGTACTTTGCATCCGATGCTTCCGCTTACGTCACAGGGCAGGTACTTGCTGTTGACGGAGGGGTTACTGCGATATAAGGAATCCCAACACTTCACTGGAGGAGTCGATATGGAAGAACTTGTAATCGATACACAAAATGGCGTGCGAACGTTAACCCTGAATCGTCCCGAGCGCCTGAATGCACTCAATGATCCTCTTCGTTCGGAGATCGAAAGGGCCTTGACAGAGGCATCGGCTGACGATGACGTTCGCGTCGTCGTGATAACAGGTAAGGGACGCGCGTTTTGCACAGGGCTTGATTTGGCCGATCTGGATAAGAGGAGTGCGTCCGGCATCTCCCGTCACGGACGGTTGGACGACCTTGGGTGGGTAGGCCGACAAGCACTGGGGATCGTTCACTGCGATAAACCCGTGATTGCCGCGATAAACGGAGTGGCAGCGGGGGCGGGATTTGCCCTGGCACTTGCATGCGATTTGCGCTTTATGTCCGATCGTGCGAGAGTGACTGCCGGGTACATCAGACGAGGGTTAAATCCTGACGCGGGGATGAGCTACTTTTTGCCCCGGTTGGTCGGGCTCACAAGGGCTGCAGAGATGATCTTCACCGGCCGCGACGTATATCCTGATGAAGCCCAACGAATCGGGATGGTTAACGACGTATTCCCTGATGAAGAATTTCATGAGCGCGTCATGGAATTTGCCAGACAATTGGCCAGTGGTCCTCCGATTGCGCAGACGCTTTCGAAACGACTCCTCGTGCAAAGCCTGGAAACCGATCTTGTCACATTGTTGAAACAAGAGTATTCCTCCATAACATTCTGTTTCGGGACCCAAGATGTAAAGGAAGGAATTGAGGCCTTTCTTGAAAAACGGAACCCGGAATTCCGCGGGGAATAACGAAATCACCGAGAAAGGGAGGCAGCCGTGGATCCTAACAGAGTAGGAATCACGTATCTTCATACAGGGGGATGAAAACGGATGAAAGCCATTCAATTTCGTGAGTATGGAAGTCCTGAGGTATTGCAAACAGTCGATGTTCCCGTTCCGACAGGAAAACCAGGGACAGTGTTGGTACAAGTCAAAGCGGCAGGAGTAAACTTTGCGGACACGATGCGCCGCCGCAATCAATATTTGGCGAAAACCCCGCTCCCTTACATCCCCGGTTCGGAAGTTGCCGGTGTCATTGCAGAGGTTTCACCTGAGGTAACCCAATACAAGGTGGGGGACCGCGTCGTCGCCTTGACCGAAAACGGATGCTATGCAGAGTATGTGGCTCTTCCTGAACATCAGATTCATCCCATACCGGATGGAGTGGATTTTGACCAGGCAGCTGCCTTATTGCTTCAGGGGCTGACCGCCTACCATGTCTTGAAGACGTCAGGGCAGTTGGTTCAAAGGGATTCCGTATTGGTTCACGCGGCAGCAGGAGGAGTCGGGACGCTGGCTGTTCAGTTGGCGAAACTGATGGGAGCGGGGCACGTGATCGCTGCGGCAAGCCGTTCGGACAAATTGGAACTGGCTCGTTCACTGGGAGCCGATGCCGGGGTTAATTATTCGGAGTCGAATTGGAACGATCAGGTGATGGAGCTGACAAGAGGCAGAGGTGTCGATATCGTGTTGGAAATGGTAGGGGGAGAACATTTTGCGAAAAGTGTAACATGCCTGGCAACGTTCGGGCGACTTGTCTATTACGGTAGAGCGGGCGCAGAAACAACCCAGTTTGATCCTTCTGTACTTATGCATCGGAATACGAGCGTAGTGGGATTCTGGCTGCCGCGCATTCTTCAGCATCCGGTCTTGTACAGGGAGAGTGTGAAGCAGCTGCTTGACTACGTGGAGGAGAGGAAATTGCAAGTGATCATTGGAGAAAGAGTGCCGTTAACGGAAGCGAAAAGAGCTCATGAACTGCTGGAAGGGCGTCAGACAACAGGCAAGGTTGTTTTAATTCCGTAATGAAGACACGGGGCATGAATAGAAGATATCAGTGTTCCCCCGGCGTCGTCACTGGGAAACCGTTGATTTTGGGGAGGGCAAAAGGAAGAAACGCATTGTTGACGCCATGAAAGCGCGCGGCTGGTTGTAGCCCGCGAACAAGGAAGTCCATCGGATGAGACCGCCTGCTCGGCGGTTTTTTTGTTGTGTTCTCTGAGCGGGTGGGTTAAGCAGCTATTATCCAAAATGACATAGGCATCTTGCTAGAAAGACATTTATACCAAAACTCAATAAATAGGTAGTTGAACCGTAACTAATAGCAAATCATGTCCATAAATTGATAGTACTAATCGCACTTGACGGTTTCACTCGTCGGGGAGTTGTTTTCCGAATGATCTTCGTTCTAACCTCCTTACCCATTCCTTGTTGCGGTGTCGAAGTACCCAATTGATGTATCGAACGGAGGTGGTACACATGGATGATTTCAAAAAAGAACTACTAAAGTTGAGAGTTGTCGATTTCAGTTCAGACGATGTGACGCCTTGGGACAGTCAGAGCGACGTTGTTCCGGCTCAACGATGCCGTGAATTTTGCCGTGAGCGCTGTCGTGAATTCTGCCGTGAGCGATGCCGTGAATTTTGTCGTGAACGATGTCGTGAATTTTGCCGGGAACGGTGTCGTGAATTTTGTCGTGAGCGCTGTCGTGAATTTTGCCGAAGATTCTGCCGATAATATGGTTGTGCCCGTTGTTTCTCATTCCCTAATGGAAACCGTGGCTGCTTAAAGAGAAGAGGTCCCCCTGCATAGTCCAGAAGTTGGGCTGGCAGGGGGGTTTTCTTTACAAGATTAGGCATGAGGGACAAATCGCCATACGTAAGAATTAGGTATACCGTGTATACAGTGAAAGTGGATCGCGCAGATTTGAGAACGCGGTAAGGAGGAGCGTAATGACAAATTTGAACCCTTCTATGCGTCTGAAAGTGAAGGGAGACACGTTTTTTCTGCCTGATCCAAACGGCAGCGTGTATTTTCGGAACAACGTAGGCTCGTTCCGTATGGAAGGCGTGGCGATCGATCGGTGGATTGAAAATCTGATACCGATGTTCAACGGGGAGCACACGTTGGAGGATTTGACAGACGGATTGCCGGACCGACATCGGGACCGGGTGTATGAAATCGCCGAAATGCTGTACCAAAACGGCTTTGTTCGGGATGTGAGTCAAGACCGTCCGCATCAATTGCCGGATGAGGTTCTCAAAAAGTATGCTTCTCAAATTGAATTTTTGGAAAATGTAGTGGATTCCGGCGCCTACCGTTTTCAGACCTATCGTCAGGCCAAGGTGTTGGCGGTCGGCTCGGGCCCCTTTTTTGTGTCGTTGGTTGCGGCGTTGTTGGAATCCGGATTGTCCAAGTTCCACGTGCTGGTCACGGACTCGGTGCCGACCAATCGGCAGCGGTTGGCGGAACTGGTGGTACATGCCCGAAAAACGGACCCTGAGGTGGCGGTGGAGGAGGTCATTCTGCAGGAAAAGGGGGTGAGTTTCTGGCGGGAGGCTGTGCAGCCGTTTGAATCGATTTTGTATGTGTCACAGGAGGGCGATGTGGAGGAACTCCGGGTTCTTCATGCGGTCTGCAGGGAGGAGGGTAAGGTGTTTCTCCCCGCCATGTGTATCAAGCAGGTGGGTCTGGCTGGTCCGCTGGTGCATCCGGACTCTGAGGGATGTTGGGAGTCGGCGTGGCGCCGTATTCACCAAACCGCGCTTAGCAAAGACCCGCAGTTGCACACCTTCTCTTCCGCAGCGAGCGTAATGTTGGCGAATGTGATTGTGTTTGCGTTGTTTAAAACCGTTACGGGCGTGACCGAATCGGGCCTGAATCATACATTCTTCCTGCTTGATCTGGCGACGTTGGAAGGAAACTGGCATTCGTTCATGCCCCATCCGCTCGTGACCGGAGATGCGTCGGCCGAATGGGTGGTAGATCTCGATCAACGGCTCGAACAAAGTGCGGTCAAACGTGAGTCGAGCGACTTGTTTCCTTTCTTCAGCCTGTTGACATCGGCGGAATCAGGGATTTTCCATGTGTGGGAGGAGGGGGACTTGAAGCAGCTTCCGTTGGCTCAGTGCCGCGTTCAGGCAGCCGACCCGCTGTCGGAGGGACCGGCTGAGCTTTTGCCGGACATTGTCTGTAATGGTCTGACGCATGAGGAGGCGCGGCGGGAGGCTGGGCTGGCCGGGATTGAAGCGTATGTGTCGCGAATAGTCGCTCCTCTCGTTGCGACGCTTTCCTCACATCAAAAGGAAGGGCAGGTAAACCCGCAAGAATTTGTTGGCGTCGGAGCGGGGGAAACGGTTGCGGAAGGCGTTTGCCGCGGGCTGCAACAGTGTTTGGCCGAGGAGCTGGGCAAACAGCAACAGATGGTTGAGAAGCCGAATGTCATCCCGCTGCAGTTGAGTGCGGTAGAAGATGAACGCTGTCGGTTTTATTTGCAGGCATTGACCACGATGCAAGGAACCCCGATGATCGGCTTGGGAGCGGAAGTGTCCGGTTTCCCTGTGGTTTGGGTCGGTACGAACGGCCGATGGTATGGCAGTGCAGGCTTGAATGTGACAATAGCGTTGCGGAAGGCATTGCAACAGGCGCTGCTGAAGGCACAAAACCAAGCGGCGTGCCTCGCGACTTATGCGTTGGAGGTTTCGTCCGTGCTGCTGGACGAAAAGGTCCCGCAACGCCTTGTGATCCCCGCATGTGAAGAGGCGGTACGATCGGAGGTCTTGCAGTCCGCCCTGCAGGTCTTGAAACGGAATGGCAAGCGGCTCTTTGTCCTCGATCTGGCGTTGGAACCAATCTTGAGTGAGGAACTGGCAGGAGTGTTTGGCGTGTTGCTGCGAGAGGAGGAATCCGAGTGAGCGCTGTCGTGGCGGTTGTCGGAGAAGGGGTGTTGGCGGACTTCGTGTGCGAAGGACTGTCCGCCCAATACGAGGTCGTTCGTCAGACCGATTTCAAGGCAGGAGTACCAAAAGCGGCGGATTTGGCTCTGGTACTGCACGATGCCTGGCATCCCTCCATTCATCACGAGGCGGAAGAGGTATTGCAACCGGTCGGCATCCCTTGGCTGCGCGGCTTCGTTTCGTTTGGCGAGGGCGTGGTCGGGCCGCTGGTTCGCCCGGGCGCGCCAGGGTGCTCCCAATGTGCGGACCTGCGGCAGCTCATTGCGGGACGCGACCGCAAGGAGATGTGGGAGCTGCAGCAGAGGTTGGCTTCGCAAGGGGGAAAACCGCGTGACGCATGGGCATCGCGCACGGGACTTTTGCAGGTGGCTCAGCTGCTCGTGGCGGAGGCACAGAGGGTGCTGCAAGGCAGCCAGGCCCACTCGGAAGAACATGTGTTTTTCATCAATCTAAATACGCTGAAGTGCTCGCGTCACTTCATTCTGCCCAACCCGTTGTGTCAGGTGTGTGGGCGATTGCCCGACGATTCAGCGACAGCGGCGCACATTTCGCTGCAGCCTAGTCCGAAGGTCAGCGCCGACAGTTACCGCTGCCGTCCGATGGGGGAACTGAAGAAGGTTCTGGTCAAAGACTATCTGGATTACCGGACTGGAGTAATGAATGGGAAAATGGTTGACCTCGTGGCATCGTTTGCCGATGCGAGTGTGAATCTGCCGCTGTTTACGGAGGACGAGTCAACAGCAGGTCGGACTCATTCCTATGCGGACAGCGAATTGACAGCCATTTTGGAGGGATTGGAGCGATATTGCGGTGTGGAACCCCGCGGAAAACGGAAGGTGATCCGCGACAGTTTCCGCAATCTGGCGGATCAAGCGCTCAACCCCGTCAAGGTTGGATTACACGCGAAGGAACAGTATGCGCGGCCTGATTTTCCGTTCAAACCGTTTGATCCTGACCTCACTATGGATTGGGTATGGGGCTATTCGTTTTTGCAAGAGCGTCCGATTCTGGTTCCGGAGCTGCTCGCCTATTACAGCTCGGGCTGTGGGCACAGCTTTGTCTATGAAACGTCCAACGGATGCGCGTTAGGAGGAAGTTTGGAGGAGGCGATCTTCTACGGCATTTTGGAAGTGGTGGAGCGCGATTCGTTCCTAATGACTTGGTACGCGCAGCTGCCTATTCCGCGCCTTGACCCTTATTCCGCCAACGATCAAGAATTGCGGTTGATGATCGAACGTCTGCGCGCGGTGACGGGATATGATGTGTATTTGTTTAACTCGACGATGGAGTACGGGATTCCAAGCGTTTGGACGCTGGCGAAAAACAGGAAGCAAAAGGGAGTGAATCTCATCTGTGCGGCCGGAGCTCATCCGGATCCGGTTCGGGCGGTGAAAAGCTCGTTACACGAGATTGCCTGCCTGCTGCTGACGATTGACGAGAAATTTGAGGCGAATCGGGAGAAATACGTGCAAATGCTCCACGATCCGTCCCTGGTGCAGAAGATGGAGGACCATTCCATGCTGTACAGTTTGCCGGAAGCGGAAGGACGCCTGCAGTTTTTGCTGGATGAAAATCGTCCGTTGCGAACGTTTGACGAGGAATTCAAGCAAAAAGCCAGGCATGCCGACTTGACCGACGATCTGAAGGAGTTGCTCCAGGCGTTTCGCCGATTCAGCCTCGATGTAATTGTGGTAGACCAGACGACACCGGAAATCCTGCGAAACGGACTGTATTGCGTGAAAGTGCTGATTCCGGGCATGCTGCCAATGACATTCGGGCATCACTTTACCCGCTTGACCGGGCTGGAGAGGGTGCTCCGGGTACCGGCGGAACTGGGGTATGCGAAGCAACCGCTTACATTTGAACAGCTTAATCCGCATCCGCATCCGTTTCCATAAGCCGTAACTAGGAGGGAGGATGAGTCTGGAGGCTGTTTGTTTCTGCATGTTTTTCCTCCCCCTAGGAATAATGGACATGGAAAAGATCATATGGTTAGAGAAAGTACTACGAAACCGGGTGATAACGTGCATGAAGTAGGATTGGCAGCTGAAATACTAGCCATTGTTCAACATGCTGCACAGAAAGCGGGAATGACTACTGTTACTCGAATAAAGGTGGTTGTCGGCGAGCAACTGATGGTTATTCCTGAAGCTCTTCAGTTTGCGTTTTCCTTCATAAAGGAAAATTCATGTGCGAGAAAGGCGGCATTGGAAATTGGCAGCACCAGTGGGCGGGAGCTGTATGTAGACTATGTGGAAGGAGAGTAAGGACGTGAGCCAGCGCATTTATCTTCAACAACAGGTCCTGCAAGGAAACCAGCGATGGGCACAAGAAAATCGCACACGATTTCAGGAACACGCATTACTCGTGGTCAATGTCATCGGGTCACCCGGAGCCGGAAAAACTACTTTATTGGAGAGTATGATTCCTTATATGAAGAGGAACGTACTGGTCGGAGTGATTGAAGGGGACGTGGCAACCACAATCGACTCGGAACGAATGGCTCGCTGCGGGATCCAAACGGTTCAAATCAATACGCATGGCGCATGCCATCTGGACGCGAAAATGATTGCAAGTGCTTCCCGCCACTTTTCCCTTTCCGAATTGGATTTGTTGATCATTGAGAATGTTGGGAATCTGGTTTGTCCCACTGATTTTGATTTGGGAGAAGAGATTCGCGTGGTTGTGCTAAGTACCGCAGAAGGATCGGATAAAGTACAGAAGTATCCGGCAGTATTTCAACAAGCGCATGCTGTTGTCCTGAATAAGATCGACCTTTTGCCATACGTTTCATTTGATTTGGATATTTTTCATAAAGAGTTGTTCCACCTAAATAAGGACATTCGATTGTTCCCCGTTTCCGCTTTGAAAGGAAAGGGTGTGGAAGAATTTAGTGATTGGCTGATGACCACACGAGGAGAAGTAGGATGGAAAGGGTAAGATTGTCTGTACAAGGAATCGTCCAAGGCGTTGGCTTTCGCCCGTTTGTCTACCGAACAGCAGTAAAACACGGTTTGACAGGATGTTCCCGTAATGAACAGGGGGGAGTTGTCATTGAAATAGAAGGAGATCCAGCGTGTATCCAGTCCTTTCTTCATGACCTGCAGACAGAAGTAAGGACACCCGCGAAGATCAGTTCCATCCATATGGAGAAGATACCACCTTTGGGAGAGGAAAGGTTTGTTATCCAACCAGGGTCTGTCAATGATTTTGTGTAAACTCCAATAGCCGTTAGGCTCAGCGGAGATATGGTTGAACTCGCTCCGGAAACTGAACGGACAGTTGCAACAGAATTTGGCCC
>NZ_VKJN01000025.1:0-45125 GCF_007197875.1 Brevibacillus sp. LEMMJ03
GAGCTGTGGTGAAGCTGGAGTTCACGCCGGTCTGTCACACCGGAGGTCGCGGGTTCGAGTCCCGTCAGCTCCGCCATTTACTTGCCTCGGATCAAAATGGCGCACCGAGAACCGCTTACGGTTCGGTAGCTCAGTCGGTAGAGCAGAGGACTGAAAATCCTCGTGTCGGCGGTTCGATTCCGTCCCGAACCACCATTTCGTTTCATAGGATTTTGCCGGTGTAGCTCAATTGGTAGAGCACCTGACTTGTAATCAGGGGGTTGTGGGTTCGATTCCTATCGCCGGCACCACGTATTGGGGTATCGCCAAGCGGTAAGGCAACGGACTTTGACTCCGTCATTCCTAGGTTCGAATCCTAGTACCCCAGCCATGTTCATGAGCCATTAGCTCAGTTGGTAGAGCATCTGACTTTTAATCAGAGGGTCGAAGGTTCGAGTCCTTCATGGCTCACCAGTTTTTTTCAACCCCACAAGTGAGCAATGTACTCGCGCATCTTCCGTTTGCTTTGCGGGGACCCCATGACGCATGCGGGTGTGGCGGAATTGGCAGACGCACCAGATTTAGGTTCTGGCGGGCAACCGTGGGGGTTCAAGTCCCTTCACCCGCACCATAGCAGATCGGGAAGGTTTGCGGACAGTGCAAGCCTTTTATCACTGTGATACAGCAAGGACCAGCATCTTCTTCTGGAAGAGTCGCCTGCGTTGGCTGTGCTGTACCAAATCTTTTCATCATAATTACGAAACGATGCGGACGTAGCTCAATTGGTAGAGCGTCGCCTTGCCAAGGCGAAGGTCGCGGGTTCGAGACCCGTCGTCCGCTCCATTTTTTCTGCTCTCTGTCCACGCGTGTCGGTCGGAGAGACAGTTGCTTGTGTGCCCTTAGCTCAGCTGGATAGAGCGTTTGACTACGAATCAAAAGGTCGGGAGTTCGAATCTCTCAGGGCACGCCATAACATTGCATATCGAACCGCAGAGTAGGAGATCTTCCTACTCTTTTTTTCTATAGGCGGTTTCTCAATTTTACAACTATTAACGAATTTTTCCTTGTATCTTCCAGAGTGATCCAGTACCTTAGGAGTAGGTTTCCTCGACGGAAGCCGCCGGATGATCAAGACAAGCGGCAGGCCATCGCTATTGCCGTAACTGGACAATAACGTGGGAACAGGAGTTGTGTCATCCATGAATCAAATCAAATTGGAGCAGCCTCATCCTGCTGTGGAAAAGTTGATTGGAAATATCGAAAAAGTGCTGATCGGCAAGCGGTCGATCATTGAATTATGCGTGACGGCCATCTTGGCAAACGGCCACGTTTTGCTGGAAGACGTTCCGGGTGTCGGCAAGACCATGCTGGTCCGCGCGTTGGCCCGCTCGATCGGGGGGGACTTCAAGCGCATCCAGTTTACGCCCGATCTGCTGCCGACGGACGTGACGGGGGTGGCGATCTTCAATCAAAAGAGCATGGAATTCGAGTTCCGTCCCGGTCCCATCTTCGCCAATGTGATTTTGGCCGACGAGATTAACCGGACATCGCCCAAAACCCAGTCGGCCTTACTGGAAGCGATGGAAGAGCGCTCGGTAACGGTAGACGGGGTGACGTATCGGTTGGCTGAGCCGTTTTTTGTCATGGCGACGCAAAACCCCTTGGAATACGAAGGAACCTTCCCGCTGCCGGAGGCGCAGTTGGACCGTTTTCTCCTGCAGCTTCGCCTGGGCTATCCTACGGTGGACGAAGAAATGCGCATGCTGAACCGCTTTGCCGAAACCAATCCGTTGGAACACCTGGAGCCGGTGATGACTGCGGACGATCTGGCCGTCCTGCAGCGCCAGGCTGCCGCCGTCAAGGTGTCGGAGTCGGTCAAGGAGTATATCGTTCGCCTGTGCCACCGGACGCGCGATCATCACCAGGTCTACCTCGGCGTCAGCCCGCGGGGCGCGCTGGCGCTGTTCCGAGCCGTGCAGGCGCTGGCGTTCGTGCGCGGCCGGGATTATGTCATTCCCGATGACGTGAAGGAACTGGTGCCTGTGACCTTTGCCCACCGGATCATTCTCAAACCGGAGGCGCGTCTGGAAGGAGCGACGATCGACCGGATTCTGTCCGCTATCCTGTCGGAAACCCGCGTGCCGGTCAGCTAGAGGCGGTGACGCGTATGAAAGAATGGACATCCGGGAAGATCAAGGCAATTGCGTTGATCGTGACCACTTACGCGTTTGCCAAGTTTCAGGGCGGTTTTGCCAGTTGGTTTTTGTTCTACAGCAGCCTGGTTTTTTTGGCGTACGAGCTGTTTGCCTATTTTCTCATGTTCGCCGGCCTTGAGGTTGAACGTGAAATCGACCGTACTCGCTTGCGGGAAGGGGAGGACGTGATCGTGACGGTCCGGCTAAAGCGGAGGATCTGGTTCCCGCTGGGCTGGAACATGGTGATCGAACCGCTGCCCGACCGGCTGGCCGGCGTGTTCGAGCCGCACCGTCAGCTCATCTTTCCCTGGTTCAAGCGCAGCGTGGAGTTTCGCTACGTCATCCCGGGACTGCCGCGCGGCTACTATCACCTGCAAGCGTGCGTCATCTGCGGCGGGGACTTTTTCGGGTTTATCGAGCGACGAAGAACGTATCCCCTCTTCAACGACTTTTTGGTCTATCCCCGTTACCGGGAGCTGACGAACTGGTCGTTGGGAGACGGCAACTTCAGCGGGACGGTTCACGTCTCGCACCGCCATTCGGATGATGTAGCGGCGGTGCGGGGCGTCCGGGACTATCAGCGCGGGGATCGGCTGAGCCAGATTCATTGGCGGGCGTCGGCCAGGGGAACCGGGCTGAAGACCAAGGAATTCGAGCACCAGGCGATGAACCAGGTCGTGTTCTTTCTCGACGTGGAAAAAGAGCGCTACCGGAACAAGCCACCTCAATTGTTTGAAACGGCGGTCAAACTGACGGCCAGCCTGACCGCGTACGCCAACCGCAACCAGTATCACTACGGATTGGTGTACAAGCAAAAGGACCGGGTGGCCATTCCTCCGGCCTGTTCCCCGGCGCACTTTTTCCGGGTATTTGACCAGTTGGCCCGCGTCATGCCGGAGGGGACGGACTCGTTTGTCCGCATCCTCAGCCGGGAAGCGCTGGAACAGCCGCCGGGCGTGACCCTGACGGTGATCACGGCCCGCCTCGACAAGGCGCTGGTCGCCCTTCTGACGCAGTTGTCCCAGCGGGGCCGGCGCGTCCATCTGCTGTATGTGCATGCCGATCCCCTGTTGACGCTCGAAGAGAAGCAGGCCCTGCGGCTGCTGGCTTCGGGCAGGGTCACCTGCAAGTCGGTGCCGATGAGCGATTTCGAAGAGTGGAAGCGGATCGGAGGTGCATGACGTCGTGAGCGTATGGAAGCGTCCCAAAGGATTCGAGTGGATCGCGGCGCTGCTCTTGTTTCTCATGCTGCGGGAATGGCTGCTGCCGCTTCAGGAGCTGACAGACACCGGCACCCTGTGGCCGTTTTACGCGATTGCGGCTGGCGTTCTTCTGATCGACCTGGTGGTGCCGTACCGCTGGCTGACGTTTCCGGTTAAGCTTGTGGGCCTCCTGGTGATTTTGCACGACGGTTTTTTTGTCACCCCGTTTTTTGATGGCCAATGGCTGAGGGAGCTGTGCGTCCGGGTTGTGCACGACCTGCCGCTGGCGTTTCAGCAGGAGTGGACGTCCATGTCGCCGATCTCGCGCAATGCGCTGTTTGATCTGCTCCTTGCAGTGTTGATCTCGATGCTGTCGTATCTGGTGCTGGAACAGCGGCAGGGGCTCTGGTTCGTCTTTTTGACCGAGCTGTACCTGGCTGTGCTGGATACGTTCATGCCGTATGAAGCGGACGGGGGGATCATCCGCACGCTGGTGTACGGATTTTTGCTGTTGGCCGTCACCCATCTGTTCGCCATGGCCAACAAGGCGCCCATTACCGGCGGTCGGCGCTGGACGCTGTGGAGCTCCTTGATGGCACCGGTGCTGATTGTGGCGGTCACCGTCGGCATCGCCTGCGCGGCGCCGAAAAAGGAGGCTGCCTGGCCGGACCCGATCGCGTTTCTCACCGGTGAGGGGAGCGGTCTCGGTGCCGGGGTGATGAAAAAGGTGGGGTACGACAACAACGACGAGCACCTGGGCGGTCCGTTTACGCTGGACGAGACCGTGGTGTTCGTGGCCATTACCAATGAACGCTCCTATTGGCGCGGCGATTCCAAAGACGTTTATACGGGGAACGGGTGGCAGAAGGGGGACAGGGAGTTCGAAGCGATCCTGGACCCGAAAGCGTATCGGTGGACCCACGCGCTGTTTGAGGGGATGGAGACGAAAGAGGTGAAGGCTTCGCTGGAATTCCAGGGGCCGAAGTTTCCGACCGTCTTTTACCCGGGGCAGTTGAAACAACTGACGGACTACACCCCGTCGAGGGCGACGCTGGTGTACGACAAGGAACATCAGCAGGTGGAAGTGCGGAACGGCACGATCAGACTGCTGAAGCAGTCCGGAGGGGAAGCGCTGGTGGGCCCCCATACGCAGCTGTTGAAGCTGGACAATTACCAACTGGTGGCGGAAGTGCCGATCATCAGCGAAAAGGCGATGGTCCAGGCGGGCACCGACTATCCCGAGGAGATCAAGCGGCGCTATCTGCAGCTTCCCGACCACCTGCCGCCTAGAATCCGCGAACTGGCCCAACAGGTGACCAAGGACGCGAAAACGCCGTACGAAAAGGTGCGGGCCATCGAGAATTACCTGCGCTCCAGCGGAGAATATAAATACGAGACCAAGGACGTGCCTGTGCCCGCGCCGGGCCAAGACTTTGTCGACCAGTTCCTGTTTGAGACCCGCAGGGGGTACTGCGATCACTTTTCCACCTCGATGGCGGTGATGCTGCGGACGATCGGCATCCCCGCGCGCTGGGTAAAAGGCTTTGCCCCCGGTCATCGGATCGGTAGCGACGGCAACGGGAACGAACTGCTGGAAGTGCGCAACAAGGACGCCCACTCGTGGGTGGAAGTGTACTTCCCGGGTCACGGCTGGATCCCGTTTGAGGCCACCAGCACGTTTTTGTCGCCGATCCGCGTGAAATACGACAGGCAGACGACGGAGCAGCAAGCGCCGCTCCCGCTGCCCGATCTTGGCGGAACGACGGCCGAGGATCGGAAAGACGGACGGCTTGACGAGCTGGAAGGAGCGGATGGCACGCCAAGCCCGTCGATTCGCATTCCGTGGCAGGTGTACGCGTTTGGACTGGGACTGCTGGCTGTGGGCGGGGCGGTGGCCTGGAAGCGCAGGCGGGACATCGCCGTCTGGTGGCTGCAGCGCCAGATGAGCAGCTATCCGAACGACCGGTACGGGGATCGCTACAAGCTGCTGCTGCGGTTGATGGAGCACCTCTACAGCCGTCGCGGCCAGGGAGAAACCTTGCGCGAATACGTCGGCCGCCTGACGATCTCCGGCGACAAGCGGCAGGACCTGTGGTACCTGACCAACTTGTACGAGCGCATGCTGTACGGCTACAAGGAAATCGAGGACAAGGCTCGCGCGATAGCGGAACAGGTGATCGAACGGCTTACCCGTCAACTGAAACCTTGATCATTCACCCGCAGTCTGTTAGAATGACCTTCAATGAGACTCGTATAATCTCAGGGATAGGGCCTGAAAGTTTCTACCGCTCGACCGTAAATCGAGCGACTACGAGGAGAGGACTTCGGATTTTTGTACATGCAACCGCACAAGTGTACACAAACTGGGACTCTGCCTCCGCGTCGGTAAACCGGAGGCGACAGTCCCGGTTTTTTTGGTGCCGGACCTGAGCGGGTCGTACATCCGAGGGCAGGGTGGAAACTTCCGGTGACAACCTGGCGTAAACAGGAGAAGGAGGATATACATGGACAAGCCAATGGAAATGGTCGTCGTTCTGGATTTTGGAGGGCAGTACAATCAGTTGATCGCGCGACGCGTTCGCGACCTGGGCGTGTACAGCGAGCTGCTGCCCTACAATACGCCGGTGGAAAAAATCAAGGAGATGCAGCCGAAGGGGATTATTTTCTCCGGCGGTCCTGCCAGCGTGTACGAAGAAGGGGCGCCCAAGGTGGATCCGGCCATTTTTGATCTGGGCGTGCCGCTTCTGGGCATCTGCTACGGCATGCAGTTGATGAGCCACATGCTTGCCGGCAAGGTGGAGCGCGCCGGGAAGCGCGAGTACGGCAAAGCGGAGCTTCGCCTGCAGCAGCCGCACAGCCTCTATGAGAAGTGGGACGAAACCGAAATCGTCTGGATGAGCCACTCCGACAAAGTGGTGGAGCTGCCGGAAGGGTTCCGCGTAGACGCGGTCAGCGAGAGCTGCCCGGTGGCGGCGATCAGCCATCCGGAGCGCAAGCTGTACGGCGTGCAGTTCCACCCGGAAGTGCGCCATACGGTAAAAGGAAACGAGTTTATTGCCAACTTCCTGTTTAACATCTGCGGCTGTGAAGGCACCTGGAGCATGACCACGTTTATCGAGGACGAGATCAAGCGCATCCGCGAAACCGTGGGCGACAAGAAAGTGCTGTGCGCGCTGAGCGGCGGGGTCGACTCCTCCGTCGTGGCGGCGCTGATCCACAAAGCGATCGGCGACCAGCTGACCTGCATGTTCGTGGACCACGGCCTGCTGCGCAAGGGAGAAGCGGAAAGCGTCATGGAGACGTTCGCCGAGAAGTTCTCCATGCGCGTGATCAAAATCGACGCACGCCGCCGCTTCCTCGACAAGCTGAAAGGCGTGACCGATCCGGAACAGAAGCGGAAGATCATCGGCAACGAGTTCATTTACGTCTTTGACGAAGAAGCGTCCAAGCTGACCGACATGGAGTTCCTGGCGCAGGGCACGCTGTATACCGACATCGTTGAGAGCGGAACGGCGACGGCCCACACGATCAAGTCCCACCACAACGTGGGCGGCCTGCCGGAAGACATGAAGTTCAAGCTCATTGAACCGCTGAAAACACTGTTCAAGGACGAAGTGCGCAAGCTGGGGACCGAACTGGGGCTGCCGGACGAGATCGTATGGCGCCAACCGTTCCCGGGACCGGGCCTGGGCATTCGCGTCCTGGGCGAAGTGACGGAAGAAAAGCTGGAGATCGTTCGGGAATCGGACGCCATCCTGCGCGAAGAGATTGCCAAAGCCGGCCTGGACCGGGAAATCTGGCAGTACTTTACGGCGCTGCCCGACATGAAGAGCGTGGGCGTCATGGGCGACGTCCGCACCTACTCCTACACGGTGGGCATCCGCGCGGTCACCTCGATCGACGGCATGACGGCGGACTGGGCGCGCATTCCGTGGGACGTGCTGGAGAGAATTTCGACCCGCATCGTGAACGAAGTGGAGAACGTCAACCGCGTCGTGTACGACATCACCTCCAAACCGCCGGCTACCATCGAGTGGGAATAACCGCATATTAAACGATAAGAAAATTTTAATGTTCGTATTTTCCGTTGACATCGATCATTCTTCCTGGTACACTTCTCGTTGTGAACAGGTAAAGAAGAAGGTTCGTATAATCCCGGGAATATGGCTCGGGAGTTTCTACGAGGCCGCCGTAAACGGCCTGGCTACGAACGAAACGTCAACGGGATGCGTATGCAGATCTTATCATTCTGTTTTGCCCGGTGAGTTTTGTTCGGAGTCGAGGCGTTGCTTGCGCCTCGACCTTTTTCATTTGCCGCAAACCGCAAACAAGACTTGGGGGGACCTATCGGTGCGGAAGTATTTTGAGTTTGACAAGCTGGGCACCAACTACCGCCGCGAGACGATCGCCGGCATTACCACGTTTTTGGCCATGGCCTACATCCTGGCCGTCAATCCGTACATGCTCAGCGGGGCGGACCTGCCGCCGGAGCTGAAAGCGAACTATCCGGAATTCGGAGCCGTCTTCACCGCGACCGCGCTGGCAGCCGCCATCGGGACGCTGGTGATGGCCTTCGTCGGCCGTCTGCCGATCGCGCAGGCGCCGGGCATGGGGCTGAACGCCTTCTTTACGTACACCGTCGTGCTGACGATGGGCATTCCCTGGCAGCAAGCGCTGGCCGGCGTATTTCTCTCCTGCTCGATTTTCCTGCTGCTGTCGCTGACCGGCATCCGCGAAGCGATCGTCAACTCCATTCCGCAGGGGCTGAAACACGCGGTATCGGCCGGGATTGGTTTGTTCATTGCCTTCATCGGTCTGAAAAATGCTGGAATCATCGTCGACAATCCGGCGACGTTCGTCTCGCTTGGCCATCTGACGATCAAAGAAGGCATGAAACCGGAAGAGATTGTGGCGGTGAAAAACGCGCTCCTGGCCGTATTCGGTCTGGTCCTCACCGCGGTTCTGATGTCCCGCAAGGTGAACGCGGCCATTTTTATCGGCATGCTGACGACCGCCATCGTTGGCATGATCTTCGGGCTGGTCAGCCTGCCGGAGAAGATCGTCTCCATGCCGCCGAGCCTGGCGCCTACGTTCGGCGCCGCGTTCCAGTACCTCGGCGATTTTTCCGCGCTGTTCAGCATGAAGATGCTGATCGTGGTGTTCACGTTCCTGTTTGTGGACTTCTTTGACGCGACCGGTACGCTGCTGGGTGTGGCCAGCCAGGCGGGGCTGTTGAAAGACGGCAAACTGCCGCGTGCGGGCAGCGCCCTGGCTTCCGACGCGATCGCCGGGATGGCCGGTGCGGTGCTCGGCACGTCCACGACGACCAGCTACATTGAGTCGGCTGCGGGCGTAGCCGCCGGCGGACGGACCGGATTTGCCTCCGTGGTCACGGGCGCGCTGTTCCTGCTGTCGCTGTTCTTCTCGCCGGTTCTCGCCGTGGTCACGCCTGCGGTAACGGCCCCGGCACTGATCATCGTCGGCGTGCTGATGGCGTCGCACATGGCGAACATCGCCTGGAGCGAGATGGAGGAAGCGTTCCCGGCCTTCCTGACGATCCTGATGATGCCGCTGACCTACAGTATCGCTTCCGGGATCGCCGCCGGATTCATCGTCTACCCGATCACCCAGCTGATGAAAGGCAAAGGCCGCGAAGTGCATCCGGTGATGTACGCGCTCTTCTTCGTGTTTTTGGCGTACTTCATCTGGCTGCGGGAATAGAAACACAATCACAAAGACTGTCCGCGTCTCGGCGCGGCAGTCTTTTTGTTTGCGTTTGACACCGGCGGGAGTGCACAGGGCTGCCGCCCAAACAGGAACAGGGAGGGCACCGGCGTTTGGGAAAACGGGCTTGCGTGATGGCGGGCAGGTGGTGTATGATGGAAAAAATTCATGTCAGGAGGAAGCACCGATGCTGCGTCTTCGCGCATTCCTTCAACTGCATCATCACGATTAGAGCGTTTGTATCTGTGGACGTGCAATCCATCCGCAGGTGCAAGCGCTGTTTGTGCTTGTGCCTGCGGGGTGAACGAAAGCCATGCGGGCCTTGTTTTTTCCCGCGTGGCTTTTTTGTTTGGATAAAAAAGGAGGAGATTGTCATGGAAACGACACTGCGCAACGTAAAGGGCACCAAGGATTTTCTGCCGCAGGAGCAGGGGCTCCGCAACTACATCCGGCGGACGCTGGAGGAGGTGTTTGAAACATACGGCTGCAAGCCGCTGGAGACGCCGATGCTGCAGTATTACGACCTGCTGGCGTCCAAGTACGGCGGCGGGGCGGAGATCGTCAAGGAGGTGTACCGCCTGAGCGACCAGGGGGAGCGGGAGTTGGCGCTGCGCTACGATCTGACGGTTCCGCTGGCAAAAGTGGTGGGGATGAATCCGGAGATGCGGCTGCCGTTCAAGCGGTACGAGATCGGCAAGGTGTTTCGCGACGGGCCCGTCAAGCCGGGACGGTTCCGCGAGTTCGTCCAGTGCGACGTGGACATTGTAGGGACTTCCTCGATGCTGGCGGAAGCGGAACTGATCAGCATGGCGTTTGCGGCGTTTGAACGGCTGGGCCTGGACGTCTACGTGGAAGTGAACAACCGGAAGCTGCTGTCGGGGCTGCTGCAGGCGCTGGGCGTTGCGGAAGAGCAGGCGGAGGGCGTGATGCTCTCTCTGGACAAGCTGAAAAAGATCGGCGTGGACGGCGTGGTGGACGACCTGCGGCTTCGCGGCATCGACGAAGAGACGATTGCGGCCGTCGCGGCGTTCCTCCAAAGCGGCGAGTGGACGATGGACAGGCTGGCCGGCCGTTTTGCGGAGCCGCTTGTGCAGGAAGGCGTCGCGGAGCTGCGCGAGCTGTTTGCCTGTTTGAAAGGAGCAGGGGTGTCCGGGGACGTTCGCTTTGCTCCGTTTTTGGCCCGGGGACTCAGCATTTATACAGGGACGGTGTATGAAATCTTTCTGCGGGACGGGCGCATCACGTCCAGCATCGGCAGCGGCGGACGCTATGACCGCATCATCGGTCAATTCCTCGGCGGCGGACGGGAATATCCTGCGGTGGGCATCTCGTTCGGCCTGGACGTGATTCTCACCGCGCTCACGATGGGCGGCGCGGAGGGAGCCGACAACCGGGCAGACGTCTTCGTCGTGCCGCTGGGGACGGAGGCGGACGCGCTGGGAGTGGCCAACCGGCTGCGGGCGGCCGGCATCCGGGTGGAGCTGGAGCTGTCCGGACGCCGGTTGAAAAAAGCGCTGGATTACGCCAACCGGGAGCGGATTCCGCTCGTCCTGATCTACGGGGAGAACGAGCGGGACGCCGGGGCGGTGACGCTGCGCGACATGCGCTCTGGGGAGGAGCGGACCGTGGCGCTTGCGGGAGATCGGCTGGTCGACGCGATTGCGCAGCTATTGTCCTAGCTTTTTTTTCCAGATGCGGTAGGATAAAAGGAAAGGAGGGGGGACGTGTGAGGAAGTGGGCGGGTTGGCTGGCAGGCGCCGCGCTTGTCTGGAGCGCGGCAAGCGGCGCCGGAGCAGGGGCGGCCGGAGGATACGGCGCAGACCGGGGCGGCGATGCCGGGGGAAAGACGCGGTATCTGGCGGATGTACGGGTCGAGCCGCAGCAGAAGCGGGTGACGGGCAGCGTCCAGGTGCAATTTTGGCCGCGTGACGGGAAAAAGGCGTATCTGCACGTCTATCCGTTTGCGTTTGCGGAACGTCATGACGGGCCGCTGTGGCAGGAATTTTTAGGAAAGGATGCGGTGCCCGGCACGTATCATATTACCAGGCTGTCCGTCCAGGGCAGGCCGGTGCCGGTCCAACGGGCAGGGACCGTGGTGGAGGTGCCGCTTGAGGGCGAGGCCGGATCGAGCGGTGTGAAGGGCGCGCCAGCCGATGGGAAAGGAGGGGCGGACGGCGTGAGTCGCGTGCCGTCCGCTTCCAACGGCGTGCCGCCCGCTGCCGGCGCGGCGGAGCCGGTCACACTGGAGCTGGCCTTTACAATGACGCTGCCGCTCAATCAGGGCCGGATGTCGCTGGACGAACACGCCATCTGGCTCGGCAACTGGCTGCCCGTCCTGGCGGTCTGCGACCGGAACGGCTGGCATCTCGATCCGTACGAGCCGATCGGCGACCCGTTTTACAGCGAAACATCAGACTATTCGGTAAATGCAACCGTGCCGGAGGGCTACCAGTTGGCCAGCACCGCCGACGATCGGCAGGAAGCCGGCTTCACTTCCGCTCCGGGGTTAAAGACGTACCGGCTGCGTGCCGAAAACGTGCGGGATTTCGCCCTGGTCATCATGGACCGGACGTATCAGCGCACAGAGACGACGGTTGGCGGGACGACGGTCCGCAGTTGGTGGCGGACGACGGACGACCCCGGTCAGGCCAGGCTCGTCCACGACGCCGCCGTGAAGTCGTTCGCGTACTTTCAGCACCAGTTTGGGCCGTATCCGTACAGGGAGTACGATGTCGTGCGAACCGGCGGAGGCATCAACGGCATGGAGTACCCCGGTCTGGTGTTCCTCGACGGCCGCCACTACGAACAGGTCTTTGCGCAGTCGATCGCGGCCGTCGCGCATGAGACCGCCCACCAGTGGTTTTACGGCATCGTCGGGAACGACCAGGTGAACGAGGCCTGGTTGGACGAAGGCTTGACGGAATACGCGTCGCTTTCGTTTCTGGAGCGTTGGTACCCGCCGCTCGGCGACGCGCTGGTGGTGCAGCGGCTGGTGCGGGGCACGGCCGCCGATGCCTACGCGGAGAAAAATGTGCGGCCGTGGCAGCCGCTGCGCCTGTTTCCCGACAACGACAGCTACAGCGATCTGGTGTATTCCCGCACGGCAAGCATGCTGTGGCTGCTGCGGGAAGCGGGGGCGAAGAGCGCCTGAACCGGATGCTGCGCCAGTTCGTAACGAGCCATCGGTTTGGCGTCGCCACCGGTGCAGACTGGAAGGCGGCCCTGTCCCGGGAGGCCGGGGAAGACGCGGAACCGTTCGTGGCCTACTGGCTGCAGCTTGACCAGAGCCGGGAAGCAGCCGCAGAGGCATGGCTGGACCGACAGCGCGGGGCGAAGCGGCAGTAAACGGAGGGGCGGCTGGTACGGCTGCGCATGCACGTGAGCCGAACACGACAGCAAAACAGGCGGAGGGGTGTTATGAAGCGGTGGAGATTGGCGGTCAGTGCGGCGGTGGGAGCGGCGCTGGCTGTTTTTCTGTGGAGCAAGCCGTGGGCAGAGTGGACCGAGGCGGAGCTGCTGCCGCCGGAGCAGGTGTCCGCCCCGGCTGTGTACCGGGCGGATGTGCGGATTGATCCGCACGCGCACACCGCAGCCGGGACGCTTTCCGTCCGATTCGTACCTGGCGACGGCCAGGCCCTTTTTCATCTCTACCCCAACGCCTTTCACGAATCAGCCGATCTGAGCGGGGCCAACTGGGAGCACATCCTGGGCAAACAGCGGCTGCCGGGAGGAATCCGGATCACCGGGGTGAAGGTGGACGGCCGCCCGGTTCCGGTTCGGACGCTGGGCAAAACGGGAACGATCCTGCAGGTGCCGCTGGAAGGGGCGGCGGGCCGCCGGACGGAGGTGGAGATGGGCTTCGAACTGCGCGTCCCGTACAACAGCGGCAGGCTGTCGTACAACGACCACGCGCTGTGGCTGGGCAACTGGCTGCCGATTCTGGCCGTGCAGGATGAGACCGGCTGGCGGCTGGACCCTTATTACCCGATGGGCGATCCCTTTTACAGCGGCACGGCCAACTACCATTTGCGCGTCACCCTGCCGGACGGCTACAGCCTGGCGACGAGCGGAACGGAAAGTCAGGCGGTGGTGACCCGTCTTCGCCCGCAGGGGAAGTCGCATTACGAGGTGGACGCGTGGAATGTTCGTGATTTTGCCCTGGTGGTGATGGACGACAGCTACCGCCAGACGGTGAGCCGGGTGGGCGAAACGGTGGTGCGCACCTGGTGGCAGGAGGGGGACAGCGAGGAGACCGTGGTCCTGCTGCACGACGTGGCCGTACGGGCGCTGCGCTATTACGGAGAGCAGTTCGGCACGTATCCGTACCGGGAGTACGACGTGGTGAAGACAGGCGGCTTTTTCGGCGGCATGGAATACCCCGGCATCGTTTTTGTCCAGGGCGATACGTTCACCCGGCCGAACGGCATGGGAGCCGCCGTCGTCGCCCACGAGACCGCCCATCAGTGGTTTTACGGGCTGGTGGGAAGCGACGAGGTGCGGGAGGCGTGGGTGGACGAAAGCCTGGCCGATTACGCCGCGATGTCGTTTCTGGAAGACGAACGAATCGCCGCCGACGGCTATATCGGCTACCGGATGGAGCGGGGAAAAGTCTCGGAGCAGTACGCGAACAGGGGACTGCGCGTCCGGCAGCCGCTGGACCGCTTTCCCGACTGGAAGAGCTACAGCGATCTGGTCTATGCGCGGGGAGCGGCGATGTGGTGGAAGCTGCGGCTGGAGTGGGGGAAGGAGCGGCTGCATCGTGTGCTGCGCGACTACGTGCGGGAGCACCAGTACAAAGAGGCGGGCGGAGCGGAGCTGATCGAGGCGTTTTCCCGGGCGGTCGGGGAAGACGCGGCGCCGTTTTTCGACTACTGGCTGGGGATGGATCTGGAAAAGCGGGACGAGGCGGAGGCGTGGATGCGCAGCGGACGTCCGTTCCGAATCTTTTAAAAACGAATATTAATATGTCATGAAATTATTAACGTTCGGAATCAAGGTTGACAGGCAAACTCTCCCCCTGTTACACTGAAGATGTTGATATGCGTGTGATCCATACAAGCAAGCCCAGGCGATGACCGGCCGATGCGTGGCCGGAAGTCGTTTGGGTTTTCTTCTGACATTGACAGAGAGGGGCGAAGTGTGTCATGGTCAAACCGTTGGTGGGTGTCATCATGGGCAGCACGTCGGACTGGGAGACAATGAAGGACGCCTGCGCGATTCTGGACGAGCTCGCAATCCCGTACGAAAAGAGAGTGGTGTCGGCGCACCGCACGCCCGACTTGATGTTCGACTACGCCGAAGGCGCCAGGAGCCGCGGCCTTGAGGTGATTATCGCGGGAGCGGGCGGCGCTGCCCATCTGCCCGGGATGGTGGCGGCCAAGACGGAACTGCCGGTGATCGGCGTGCCGGTCAAATCGTCCAGCCTGAACGGTTTGGACTCGCTGCTCTCGATCGTGCAAATGCCGGGCGGCGTGCCGGTGGCCACCGTGGCGATCGGCAAGGCGGGAGCGGTCAACGCCGGACTGCTGGCGGCCCAGATCCTCGGGATCAAGTATCCGGAGATCCAGGAGCGGTTTGCCGCCAGACGGGACGCGATCCGCAAGAATGTGTTGGAGGCAAGTGAACTGGCATGACGAACAGAACCCCCATCAAACCAGGCGCAACCATCGGGATTCTCGGCGGCGGCCAGTTGGGACGCATGATCGCTCTGGCCGGCCGGGCCATGGGATACCGCTTCGTCACGATGGACCCGACGGAGGACGCGCCCTGCGGCCAGGCGGCCGACCGGCAGATTGTCGCCCGGTACGACGACGTGGACGCGGCCATGCAGTTGGCCGAGATCAGCGACGTGATCAGCTACGAATTTGAAAACGTGGACGCGTGTGTGGCGAAAGTGCTGGAAAGTCGGGCCTATGTGCCGCAGGGCAGCCGTCTGCTGCGCATCACGCAGAACCGCATCCGCGAAAAGACGGCGATCCGCGAGCTGGGGATTCCGGTGGCGCCGTTTCGCGTGATCGACACGCTGGACAGCCTGCGGGCGGCGATCGGGGAGCTGGGCCTGCCGGCGGTGATGAAAACGGCCACCGGCGGCTACGACGGCAAGGGACAGTGGGTCCTGAGAAGCGAAGCGGAACTGGCCGAAGCGTACGAGACCCTGTCCAAAGCGGGCACAGAGCTGATCGTGGAACAGTTTGTGCCGTTTCAACTGGAACTGTCCGTGATCGCGGCGCGCAATCCGTCCGGCGAGCTGGCCGTTTTTCCTGCGGCGGAAAATGTACACCGGGAGAACATCCTGCACCTGTCCATCGTGCCGGCGCGGGTGCCGGACGACATCCGGCAGCGGGCGGAAGCGATCGCCCGGACCATCGCCGAACGGCTGGACGTGGTCGGCCTGATCGCGGTCGAGATGTTTCTCACCGCAAGCGGGGAACTCTATGTAAATGAGCTGGCCCCCCGCCCGCACAACTCCGGCCACTACACGATGGACGCCTGCGTCACGTCGCAGTTCGAGCAGCACGTGCGGGCCGTGTGCGACCTGCCGTTGGGCTCGACGGAACTGCTCTCCCCCGTGGTCATGGTCAACATCCTCGGGGAGCACCTGCAGCCGGTGCTGGACCGCATCGGCCAACTGCCGCGGACGGCCAAGCTGCACCTGTACGGCAAACACGAAAGCAAGCCCAAGCGGAAAATGGGGCACCTGAACGTGCTGGCGCCCAGCGTGGAGGAGGCGCTGGCACAGATTGAGCGGCTCGAAATCTGGACGAACAAAGCGGAGGTACATCATGATTGATCGTTATACGCGACCGGAGATGCGCGCCATCTGGACGGAAGAGAACAAGTTCAAGGCGTGGCTGGAAGTGGAGCTCCTCGCCTGCGAGGCGTGGGCCAAGTTGGGCGTCATCCCGGAGGAAGACGTGAAAAAGCTGCGCGAAAACGCCAGCTTTGACATCAAGCGGATTTACGAAATCGAGGAAGAGACGCGCCACGACGTCGTCGCCTTCACCCGCGCCGTCTCGGAAACGCTGGGCGAGGAGAAGAAGTGGGTGCACTACGGCCTCACCTCCACCGACGTGGTGGACACGGCGCTCTCCTACCTGCTTCTCCAGGCCAACAAGATTTTGGAAAAAGACCTGGAAGACTTTATCGCCATCCTCGCTGACAAGGCGCGAGAGCACAAGGACACCGTCTGCATGGGGCGCACCCACGGCGTGCACGCGGAACCGACCACCTTTGGGCTGAAGCTGGCGCTCTGGCACGAAGAGATGAAGCGCAACCTGGCCCGTTTCCGCGCGGCGAAGGAAGAAGTGGCCTACGGCAAAATCTCCGGAGCGGTGGGCACGTACGCCAACATCGACCCGTTTGTGGAGCAGTACGTCTGCGAAAAGCTGGGGCTGAAACCGGCGCCCATCTCCACGCAGACCCTGCAGCGTGACCGTCACGCCGAGTACATGGCGACGCTGGCGTTGATCGCCACCTCGCTGGACAAGTTCGCGACGGAAATCCGCGGCCTGCAAAAGAGCGAGATGCGCGAAGTGGAAGAACCGTTCGCCAAGGGGCAAAAGGGCTCGTCGGCGATGCCGCACAAGCGCAACCCGATCGGCTGCGAGAACATCTCCGGCCTGGCCCGCGTCGTGCGCGGCCACATGCTCTCCGCCTACGAAAACGTTCCGCTCTGGCACGAGCGCGACATCTCCCACTCCTCGGTGGAGCGCGTCATTTTGCCGGATGCGACGCAGCTTTTGAACTACATGCTGCGCCGCTTCATGAACATCGTGAAAAACCTGACCGTCTTCCCGGAAAACATGAAGCGCAACATGGACCGCACGTTCGGCCTGATCTACTCGCAGCAGGTGATGCTGAAGCTGATCGAAAAGGGCATGAGCCGCGAGCAGGCGTACGACACCGTGCAGCCGCGCGCCATGCAGGCGTGGGAGGAACAGCGCTCGTTCCGCTCCATTCTGGAAGAGGACCCGACCGTGACCGCCACGCTGACCAAGGAAGAGCTGGACGACTGCTTCGACTACCGCTATCACCTCAAGCACGTGGATACGATTTTCAAGCGTCTTGGACTGCTTTGATTTCTACACGCTATCCATACAAACGCTCCCGGCAGGAAGCCGGGGGCGATTTTTCTTTGAAGGGATTACCAAAATAAGGAATCCGTTATTTCTCTTCAGCCAGTCAAAAAATACCCTCCATATTCCTTATTGTTGTTGATGACAGTAAATAAGAAATAAAACCTCCTATGAATGTAAAATAATGTCGAATATTAAAAAAACATCATGTAGAAAAAAATATTTACAGAAAAGAATGAATTGAATAACATATATAGTTGAGGAGTTAAATGGAAATATTTCAAAAAAATCAAAACTCTTTGGGGTAGCTCCTATGTACGTATCTTGCGACAACCCCGGCTTCATCGCTGGCCCCAAATATGTATGCGAGTATGTCACTTGGTCTGAATGTTACAAGAAATACGGCGGTGTCAAAACGTATATTCAGTACACGTATGACACGAGAAGCGGCGAAAGATGTTCGGAAACTGAAGTGAGATGCTGCTAACAACTTCGTCAGCAATGATCAGAGATTCATAGCGAGACGACATCAAAATACATGCGTGGAAGCGGAAAAGGAGGCCTTCATGAAGGCGACCTCCTTTTTCCTCTCTTTATGAGCAGGCACATACTTTCATGTGGGGGATGAAATGATTTTTACTTCTTATATCGTCTTGGCTTTGGCATGAGGGATCTGCAAAGGAGACAAAGCGCCTTTTTTCCGGGAAAGGGATCAGCATGGGCAAATCGTAAAAATGCCGGATGAACAAGAAAAAAATACGTTGATGGTATTTACAAACGATATGTGCGGAACATGCAAACACGTGATAACAGAATTAGATCATGTAAAAAGACATTACACCGATCTCAGAATTATTGTTGTGTCCAGTCCAATCTACTACGAAGAAGGCTTGCAGGTGCCAGATGGTGTTCATCTCATTCGTTCGGATGAGCTTATGAATACATACCTGATTCATTCGGTGCCAACCGCGATGCTGATCGACCGGGAAGGAATCATTTTAGCCACCCAATCCGTTTCCAGTTACGAGAATATTATGGACATGATTGGCTTATCGGCCGAAAAAGTAAGCTAGGGTGAACCAATGAGTACAGCCATTAAACTTGTGGACGTAGAAAAAACCTACCATGGTGACGGAGTGGTTACCCGAGCGCTCCAATCCGTCACCTTGACGCTGGACAAAGGACAATTTACGGCAATTCTCGGCCCCTCAGGGTCGGGAAAAACGACATTGCTTACCCTGATCGGCACGCTTGACCGACCGACGGCTGGAACAATCAGATACGGTGACGTGGACGTTCTGGCGTTGAAGGGGAAGCGAATTGCCGATTTCCGCTTTGAGCACATCGGGTTCGTGTTCCAACAATTTCATCTTCTTCCTGCGTTGACGGCGCTGGAGAACGTGATGGCACCGCTGTTTTCGCGAAAGGTTTCCTATGACAAAAAAGCGAGAGCCCGGGAACTTTTGGCCTGGGTGGGGCTGGAGGCCAAGAGCGATGCACTGCCGTCCCAATTATCGGGCGGGGAACAGCAGCGCGTGGCGATTGCCCGCGCGTTGGTCAATCGTCCGGACTGGCTGCTTGCCGATGAACCGACCGGCAACCTGGATACGAAAAACAGTGAAAACATCGTGAAACTGCTGAGAACCTATCAGCAGGAGCACGGTAGCGGCATCGTCTTTATCACGCATGATCAAACCCTAGCCGATCAAGCGGATCGGATCATCGAGATGCGCGATGGGCGAATCGTGTCCGATTCCGGGAGGGAGACGGGATGATTCGGTTCATTTGGACACAGTGGTGGCGTCACCCCGAACGCTTTCTCCTGCTGCTGGTCGGGATGTTGGCCGTCAGTTCCGTTCTCAGTTACTTTATCGGCGTTACGGAGAGCAGCAGCGGCACGACCCAGGACATCTTGCAAAAACGCTGGAAGGCGGCCTATCATCTGGTGGTTCGTCCCCCGGATACACGCAGTGTCACGGAACGGGACGGGCTATTGGAACCCAACTATCTGAGCGGTCTGCACGGGGGAATCAGCCTCGCGGATTACGAGGCGATCAAAAGAATGCCGGAAGTCGAAGTTGCCGCACCGCTGGCCCCTGTCGGATACGACACGACTGTTTTCTGGTTTGGGAAGATCAGCAAGCCAGAACAACCGGGAATCTATCGACATGTTGTGGAAGTATATGCCGACGATGGCGTACAACCCAATCTAATGATGCAACAGACAAGGTATTACACGGTCGGCCCTTGGGGCATGCCGACCGATTGGGAGCAGGCGCTGCGTGACTATGGGGTGGAAACATGGATACTAGATATGGGCGGAGGAATCAATCCACTGCTGGTTGTTGGCATCGATCCGCAGGCAGAAGCGGCGCTGGTCGGATTGGATCAAGCCGTGTTGCCGATCGGGAAAAGCCGGTATTTTACGGAACAGGACAAAGTGACAACGATAGATGCGGGAGACGGACGAAAGGTGATGAATGTGCCCATCCTGATGAGCAGCAGAATGGACAGCGACCTGCAGGTTATTTACAGGTACGAACGATTGGATCTCCCGTTTGCGACGAGTGAAGATGCCAACCGGACGATGGAAGAGGTGAAGAAGAACGGAGGGGTTTCCTATCTGCACCAACAAAAAAGCGCTGGAGAACGGCTGGAATATGTGTTTGACTCCCGGCAGATGCACCAATTGATTCTGGCCAGTTTGTCGGGCGTGGACCCTGAAACGGGAAAGCCTTTTTCACGCTATGATCACGGCGGCCAGTCGGCCGCTCTCGCCGGACTATTTTTGGAAAAGCCTTCTTCGCTTTCCCTGCGGAAAGTGAGCAGTCCTTACCCAGAGCGCTGGCCTTACGGGTACGAGGCGATACCCGTGCAGCCCAATATTCCGGCAGAGCTTCAGACATACTTCTTATTAATGAAGCCCGAGCGTTATCCCAACTCCTTTCGCTCCACCCAATTTTTTGTTGATTGGAAGAACAAGGATATAACCCCTTACTGGATAGGGTTTTACGATCCCGAGAAGTTACGTATTTCCAAAGAACCTGACAGCGAACTGCCCATGGAAACCTATCGGCCCGCTACTGGGCGGTTGGTGCTAGACAAAGACGACAAACCATTAAACCCCCCGGTACAGGTGAAACCGACTAACAATCCGTTTGGCCTTCTTACCAGTCCACCTCTGCTGTTGACTACCTTGGAAGCGGCAGCGGAGTTGTTGGGTGACAAACCGATTGCCGCGATTCGGCTGAAGGTAAAGGGAGTGCAGGAGGTAAGTGAAGAGAATAGGGAAAAATTAGAATTATTGGCGAGAGAGATCGAAAACAAGACAGGATTGATCGTCGATATCACCCTGGGATCGTCTCCTCAGCCCGTTCTCGTTCACATCCCGAAAAACGGGACATACGACGAGTTGGGGTGGATGGAGCAGTTTTTTATCAAGCTTGGGACGGCTTTTACCCTGGTTCAGGAGACAAAGCTGGGCTTTTCCGGGGTGATTGGTATCGTGATGCTCGTAGCTGTTGCCTACGTGTTCGCCACCAATCTGGTTACGCTGTACGCCCGGATAGACGAGTTCGGTCTGCTGCTTGCTGTCGGCTGGCGGCCCGGACGCGTGGCGGGCATGATGTTTGTCGAGGCGGCCCTGTTGGGGGGAGGGGCCGCGCTGGTTAGCTGGGCAATCGCGGGATTTGCTGTATGGCAGCAACAAGCTGCGGTGCCGGTGTGGCGTATTCTTTTCATTGGTTTGTGCGGTCTGGTCATTTATGTGCTGGCGGCGATTCCGGCTGCATGGCTAGTTCGCAAGATACCGCCGCACGTGATCATGCGGTATGGCGAGATGCGTCCCGTTACTCGACGGACCGTACGGGTGAAGGGAACGTTTTCTCTGGCCTTGGGCCATTTGTTGGCAAGGTATCGCCGCTGTCTGTTGTCCGTCTTTGCCATGGCAGTGCCCACCTGCTTTCTGGTCTTTTATGAGTTTGTCACGAACCGCCTGCAGGGAGTTCTGTACACGTCGTGGCTGGGGCAGTATGTGGCCGTTGAGATCGGGGATGCCCATTACATCGCGATGATACTCGCCTTGGCACTGGCTGTGCTGACAACGGCGGAGATCATGTGGCAAAACGTCATGGAACGAAAAGCGGAACTGCTTTTACTCAAGGCCGTCGGTTGGCGCAGCGGGGCTATTTTTCGCCTGATCGTATGGGAAGGGGTGATGTGCGGACTCCTCGCTTCCGGATGCGGGCTGGCTTTGGGATATGCCTTGATTGCGTGGATGTACCGTCAGTTGCCCGGCCTCGATGTCCTATGGCTGATGGGGGTCGGCTTGATTCCGATTTTGGCTGCCGTCCTCGGTGCTCTTTTCCCGGCGGTAATGGCCATTCGCCTAAGGCCGGCCGCAGGCATTCGCGGATCACAACGAAATCGTCAGCGTACGGAACGGAAGCTGCAGTTGACGATTGCTGTGCTGCTGGTTTCCAGCCTGTTAGGAGCCGCAGCCGGCACGACCCGATTGTGGCAGATGTATCCCCGGCAGGAGGCAGATACATCGATTTCTGCATACGTACCCAATCAGTCAACAGGGGACAGCGCCAAAGAAAGACCGGGCAAGGTTGGCGATCTGGCCGGATTTGATCCCCGTCCGGTTCCAGACGGGAGCAAAGGAACGTACCAGTTGGCATTTCACATGGATCAAAGCGGGAAGTTTACGGCTGAGGCGACGATTGTGGTGGAGAACCGTTCACCGGATACCTGGGATCGCTTGCTGTTTTACTTTATTCCCAACGCGTTTACCAACGCCAACAAGCCCCATACGGTAAAGGACGCGGCCGACGTGAAGATCGTCAGCCTCCACCTGGATCAGCAGAAAACGGATTACCAGCTTACACATGATACGCTCACCATTCCCCTGACGGAGGGGATGGCACCGGGCGAAAAGCGGGAAGTACGGATCTCGTACACGTTTACGGTCCCGAAGGACGGAATTCGTTTCGCCAGGAAAGGGCATCGCTATTACCTGGCCCAGGCCTATCCCATGCTGGCCACGTACCACAACGGATGGAACAAGCAGGATTTCCGGATCAGCAGCGAATCCTATCATACGGGTCACGCCGATTTTACCGTTTCCTACCACATTCCTACAGGGTATCTGTTCGTCAGTTCGTCTGATCAAGATCCGGTTGAAGCGACAGAGACGGGGCAGGTGACCATTTCTCGCGTCAGAGAAGTGTTTGCTGCGGTCGTAAACGGCCTCACCTGCGTTTCCGACACCGTAAGCGGAGTACAGATTCGCGTGTTTGGCGAGGAAGTGAACAGGGGGAAAATGGAGGCAGCACTCGCAACCGCCAGGGAGGCCGTGCCGTTTTTTATCAACAAGATCGGCAGCTATCCCCATCGGCAACTGGACATCATGCTGGACGATGGCGCCAGTATGGAGTATCCCGGCATCGTAACCGTCGCTCCGCAAGACGACCTTGCATCATTGAGGAAAACGGTCGTTCACGAGATTGTTCATCAATGGTTCTACGCCGTTGTGGCAAACGACCCCTATCACGAGGGCTGGCTGGACGAGGGCATCACTGAATTCGCGGTCTCTCTGTTCTTTCTTGGTCACGACAAGATGACAGAGGAGGAGGTTTTCGCTCAAGCCAACCGGGCTGCCGTCATTGCTGGTGAGAAGCCGTCCAATCTGCCGCTGGACCAGTATGACGGCGAAACCTACGGAGCGTTTTACGCCGTTCCGTCACTGCGGCTGTGGGAGTTGGTCTCCACGTACGGCGATGTGGAAGAAGGCTGGCGTTTTCTTCGCGCGTATTACGAAAGATATTCCTATCAACAGGTGGACACCAAGGAGTTTATCCGGTTTGCGACGACCTATTTCTCGGTGAAAGAGACGTATTTTTCCTCCTGGCTCAAACTGCGGTAAGCATGAAACATGGCTGGACGATTGCTACACTTACCGTTAGGCTCAAACCGAGCGAACGTACATTCAACCTTACCTCCGTTCTGAGGTAAGGTTTCAAACGTGAAGACAAAGGGCCTCCCCGCCGTCTTACTCCCGTTCATATCGTAACCGTGCGGTTCTCTCCCCACCTTACAAAAATGTAAGGTTCTTGAAATGTAACGCGATGGTTCGGGCAGCCGCCTGCTTTTACAATAAAGACAAATCATTCGGAATTCTTGATGAGGAAACGGGAGAAAACCATGAACACCACACGCACGCATGAACAATGGAATCATCAGCGCATTTACGAAGAGTATTCCGCCCACATTCACCGGTATTTCCGCTATCGCGTCAAAAACGTCTGGGACGTGGAGGATTTGACGACCACCGTGTTTGTCAAGGTGTACGCCAAGCTGGACCAGTACGACAGGCGGCATCCGTTTGGCGCCTGGATCTTCCGCATCGCCCACAATACCCTGGTCGACTACCTGCGCAAAAAGCGGGAGTGCCCGGTCGACACCGAGACGTTTGCGGCGATGAAGGCGAACGACAAGCTGCCGGAGGAGCGGCTGCTGAACCGGGAATCCCATGACGCGCTGTGGAAAAACGTGCGGACGCTGTCTGCGGACCAGCGCCGCGTCATCTCGCTGCGCTACCTGGCCGACCTGAGAATGAACGAAATCGCAAAAATCCTGGGCAAGTCGGAAGCGTCCGTGAAGATTTTGCACTTCCGCGGCATCCGCAAACTGCAGCAGCTAATGGCTGCCCAAGGATAGGAACCCACCGAGGGATGGACGACAGCGCCATCCCTTTTCTTTCGTGTGTCCGCGCATCGCGGGGGCGAATCCGGGCGGGGGCCCGTCCGCTACTGCCGGCGGAACTCTTTTGGTATAGTACAACATAGGGAGTATGAGAGCGAGGAGTATGCCGATGTCGACGATCATGATTGTGGAAGACGATCCAAAAATCACGAAGCTGCTGCAAAACCAGTTGGAGAAATACGGCTATCACGCGGTCACCATCGAACACTTCGACCGGGTGATGGAGGTGTTTGCCGAGGTGAAGCCCGACCTGGTGCTCCTGGACGTGAACCTGCCCAAGTATGACGGGTTTTACTGGTGCCGGCAGATCCGGCAGGTGTCCAACTGCCCGATTCTGTTCATCTCCGCGCGGGAGAGCAAGATGGACCAGGTGATGGCGCTGGAGAACGGTGCCGACGATTACATCACCAAGCCGTTTGACTACGACGTGGTGCTGGCGAAAATCCGCAGCCAGCTTCGCCGCGCCTACGGGATGTACGCCGTCCAGGAAGGGGAGCGGACGGTGGAGGCGGCCGGGCTGAAGCTGTTTCCGGAGAGGATGGAGCTGGTGATGCACGACAGGAAAGTGGAGCTGAGCAAAAAAGAGGCGCTGCTCTTGGAGGCGCTGATCACCCAGTACCCGCGCGTCGTCAGCCGCGAACGCCTGCTGGAGAAGCTGTGGGACGAGCAGTTCGTGGACGAAAACACGTTGAATGTGTACATTACGCGCGTGCGCAGCAAGCTGAAAGACCTGAACCTGGACGGAGCGATTGAGACGGTTCGCGGCTCCGGCTACCGCCTGCGGGCCACCTGGGAGGACGGGCGATGAGGCTGTTTTGGAAAGACCAGCTCGTCTTTCTGGTGTTTTTCTTTGTCCAGTTGGCGCTGCTCGTGCTCATCTTTGCGCTGGACGGGTACTGGAACCCTTCGCTGATCAGCTACGCGGTGTTTCTGTGCGCGTTTTTTGCCGGCAGCTACCTGGTCGTCCGGTACCTGCTGAACCGGCCGGTCTACCAACGGCTGAGCCATCCCGTCCAGTCGCTGGACGAGCTGAACCAGCGGCACGGCAACGCCGCCCTGGGACGAGCGGTCGACCAGACGTTTCAGGAGCTGTACCGGCTGTTCAAGGAGCAGCTCCACGCCTACGAAACGAAGCAGCGGGAGTACACGACGTTTATCCAGCAGTGGGTGCACCAGATGAAGACGCCGATCTCGGTCATTCACCTGCTGCTGCAGGATGATCCCGATCCGCGGGCGGAAAGCGTCCGCGAAGAGGTGGACCGGATCAAGCGCGGGCTGGAGACGGTTTTGTACATCGCCCGGCTGGACCGGTTTGAACAGGATTTTCTCATCGAACCGGTCTCGCTTAGGCAGTTGGTCCAGGCGGTGGTGTCGGAAAACAAGCGGCTGTTTATCCGCAATCAGGTGTATCCCGAAGTGAAGGTGGACGAGCGGCTTGCGGTGGAGTCGGACGAGAAATGGCTGTCGTTCGTGCTCAATCAACTGCTGACCAACGCCGTCCGCTACTCCGCGGGCAAAAGCAGCAAAGTGGGCATCCTCGCCTATCCGCGCGGGATGGATGTGGTCCTGGAAGTGCGGGACAACGGCATCGGCATTCCGCCGGAGGACGTCCACCGCGTGTTTCAGCCGTACTTTACGGGGGAAAACGGACGCCGATACCCGGAATCGACCGGCATGGGGCTGTATTTGGTCAAGGAAATCTGCGGCCGCCTGCATCACGGGGTGGAACTGGAGTCAAAGGTGGGCGAGGGCACGTCGGTCCGCATCGTCTTTGCCGCCGTCGTCCCAACCTTACAAGAACGTAAGGAGGATGAAAGCTAATTCGATAGCTTGGCTGCGCGCGCTTCCGTATAGTGGGAAGGAGAGCAGGAAGACTGCACGGTTTGAAACGCTCGAACGAAAGGAGAAGCGCACATGGACATGCTGCAAGTCAGGAAACTCAGCAAAATATACGGAGGCAAGGTCACGTATCGCGCGCTGACCGACATCGATTTTACCATTCGCAAGGGAGAGTTTGTCGGCATCATGGGGCCGTCCGGAAGCGGGAAAACGACGCTTCTGAACATGATCTCCACCATCGACAAGCCCACTTCCGGGGAGGTGCTTTTGAACGGCACCAATCCCCACCAGTTGAAGGGGAGCAGGCTGGCGCTGTTCCGCCGCCGGGAATTGGGCTTCGTCTTCCAGGATTTCAACCTGCTGGACACGCTGACCATCGGGGAAAACATCATCCTGCCCCTGACGCTGGACGGCGAAAACGTACGCGTCATGCAGGAGAAGCTTGAGACCGTGGCGGCCAAATTGGGCATCAGCGACATTCTGGACAAACGCACCTACGAGGTGTCGGGCGGCCAGCGGCAGCGGGCAGCCATCGCGCGGGCGATCATTCACTCGCCGTCGCTCCTTTTGGCGGACGAACCGACGGGCAACCTGGATTCGAAAGCCTCCCGCAGCGTGATGGAGACGCTGGAGGCGATCAACAAGAACGACGGCACGACGATGATGATGGTCACCCATGACCCGCTGGCGGCCAGCTACTGTCACCGCGTGATCTTCATCAAGGACGGCCAACTGCACAACGAGATGTACCGGGGAGAGAGCCGGCAGGCGTTCTTCCAGAAAATCATCGACGCCCTGTCGCTGTTGGGAGGGAACGCGCATGACCTTTCGACAATTCGCGTGTAACAACGTCTCCCGCAACAAGCGCACCTATGCCGCGTTTTTCCTGAGCAGCGTCTTTTCCGTGATGATTTTCTTCATCTATGCGATGTTTATCTTCCATCCGGAGATTGAGAACGGGGAGATTAACGCCAACGTGGCCAAGGGCATGATGGTGGCCGAGTACATCATCTACCTGTTTTCGTTCTTTTTTCTGTTTTACTGCGTCAGCGCCTTTTTGAAAAAGCGGGAGAAAGAGTTCGGCATCCTGTTCATGCACGGCATGACCCGCTGGCAGCGCAACGTGCTGATCTTTATGGAAAACCTCATCATCGGCTCGCTGGCGATCGTGTTCGGCATCGGCCTGGGGATGGTGCTGGGCAAGCTGTTCTTCCTGTTTGCCGGCTTTTTGCTGGATGTAGAGGCGCTGCCGTTTTACCTGCCGCTCAAGGCGATTGCCTTGACGGTGGTCGCGTTCCTCTTCCTGTTTGTCGCCATCTCCGTGTGTATCGTCCTGTTTTTGAAGCGGAGCAACCTGCTGGAACTCCTGCAGGGCAGCCAGCGGCCGAAGCGGGAGCCGACCGCGTCCGTCTTTCTCTCGCTGTTGGCGGCGGGACTGCTGGGGACGGCCTACGCTCTGGCGCTTTGGGCGGAAGGGACGTACGTCCCGGTGCTGCTGCTGCCGGTCAGCGCGCTGACGATTGCCGGAACCTACCTGCTGTTCACGCAGTTGAGCGTGTTCATCATCCGGCTGTTGAAGCGAGACCGCCGCGTATACTGGAAGCGCACCAATCTGGTGACACTTTCCGACCTGGCGTACCGGATGAAGGACAACGCGCGGATGTTTTTCCTCGTCTGCATCGTTTCCACGGTGGCGTTCTGCGCGATCGGGACGCTGGCGGCCCTGGCCGGTTCGATTCAGGAAACGGTGGTCAAGACCAATCCGTTTGCGTTCGAATATCATTCGATGGCGGAAAACAAGCAGGAACAGCAGCATCTGGCCATGATTGAAACGGCGCTGAGAGAAGGCGGCTTTCCGTTTGAAAAGTACGCCCTGACGGTTCGCTACCTGCCCGTCCCGACCAGCGAGGACGAGCGGGACGCCTCGGTCGCCGTGGTGAAGCAGTCCGATTACAACCGCTTTGCCCGCGCGGCTGGCGCGGAGGAAGTGACGGTGGGAGATCGGGAAGCGGTCTACTTCCCGCGCTGGCCGGACGAGAAGCTGATCGAGAGCGGGACGCTGCAAATCGGGAACGTACGGCTGCAGCCCAAAGGGGTGGAGGGATTTCCCCTGCTCCCTTCGCTCACCGGCGGGCCGATCGCCGTCGTGCCGGATGAGCTGTATGATCGGGCAAAACCGGTGGCGGAGCAGCACAGCTATGGGTACGTCGTGGACAACTGGAAGGAGACGAAGGAGATTGGCGAAAAGCTGGAACAGGAACTGGGCGACGGACGTACCAGGTCGTATTCCCTTTCCGCCCGCGCTCCGCAGTACTACATCTTGAAACAGATGGCCAACACCGGCCTGTTCATCGGCCTCTTCGTCGGCGTCCTGTTCTTTGTCGCGGCGGCCAGCTTCCTGTACTTCCGCCTGTACACCGACCTGGAAAACGACAAGCGGCAGTACGGCGCCATCACCAAGATCGGGCTCTCCGAACAAGAGCTGTCCAAAATCGTCACGACGCAAATTGCCCTGCTGTTCTTCGCTCCCATCCTGGTGGCGATCGTCCACAGCGCCGTCGCGTTTGTGTCGCTGCAGAGCATGCTGAAGCTGATGCTCATCGCATCGGTCTTCAAACCGACGGTGATCGTGCTGGCAAGTTTTGTGCTGGTGCAATTCGTCTACTTCTGGATTATCCGCAACCGCTACCTGTTCCACTTGAAAAAAGCGGTGTTATAGAAAGCGGCCTGCGCAGATCCCGCGCGGCAGGAGGACCCTGCTGCCCGGGATCTTTGTCGTTGGAGGGAAGCCGGGCGTGGCCCGTGATGCGGCTGCGCGAAGCTGGATGAATATGGCGAAACAGCATATGTTTTCAGAAAGTATATTGAAAATGCTGTGTAGAAGAAATTTTGAGAAAACTATTGCACTTAGGTGAGAATCGTATTATAGTATCTAAACATAGACGATATTCGTCGGAAAATTTATTTTTATTGCCGCAATAGGTAATGACTTACAGGAAATCTGGTCGAAAAAAGGTAGGGGAGTTATGGAAGAGAAATATCATCGCTCACTGTATTCCCAACTGGACGATTTGGATTACGCCATCGCCCGCGCGCTGCAGGACAATGCGCGGCTGCCGTTTACGCAGATCGCCAAGGAATTGGGCGTCACGGAAAAGACCGTGCGGATACGCGTCCAGCAGATGCAGGACGAGGGCGTGCTCAGCCTGGTAGGAATCGTCAACCCGGTCAAGGCCGGAATCACGGTGCAGTCGCTGATCCAGGTGGCCGTCGAGGCGGACAAGCTGGACGACGTGGTGGCGGAACTGCAGGACATCTACGAGGTCAGGCTGGTCGTGCTGACCACGGGCGATTACCAGTTGATGATCCAGGTGTTGAACCGCGATTACGAAGAATTGTCGCAATTTTTAATGAATAAGCTCAACAAAATCAAGGGCATCACCAAGGTCAACGTCATCAACGAACTGAAAGTGCTGAAATCGCGCTTTCGCTTTATCCGCTGAAGACAATCGTTCCTGGCAGCAGGAGCGGTTGCCATATACATTCAACAAAAAGGAAGGGGAGGACTTATGTTATCGAAAAAGATGGGCAAAACGCTGCTGGCAGCGGTCTTGGGAACAGCGCTGCTGGCCGCCGGTTGTGGAGGAGGTGGCGGCAGTCAGACGGGGACCGCTCCGTCCGCCAGCACAGGCAAAAAAGTGATCAATATCGGGTTGAAAGCCGATCCGCCGACGCTCGATCCGAGCACCTCCACCGCGCTGGTCGACCGCATGGTGTACGCCAGCATTTACGACAAGCTGTTTGACATCGATCCGAGCGGCAAGATCGTGCCGATGCTGGTCAGCTCGTACGAAGTGTCGCCGGACGGCAAAACCTACACGCTCAAGCTGAAAGAGGGCGTCAAGTTCCACGACGGCACCGACTTTGACGCGGAGGCGGTCAAGTTCAACTTCGAGCGCAACATGAACGGCGAAAAGTCCAGACGCAAAAGCGAGCTGAAAGTGGTGGACTCCGTCACGGCCGTTGACAAGCACACGGTCAAGATTCAACTGAAGGAGCCGTTCGCGCCGCTGCTCTCCATCCTGGCCGACCGCTCGGGGATGATGGTCTCGCCGGCGGCTGTCAAACAGTACGGGGACGACTTCCTCAACCATCCGGTCGGCACCGGGCCGTTCGTCTTCGTCGAGCACGTCAAAGGGGACCACGTGACGCTGAAGCGCAACGACAACTACTGGAACGGCAAGGTGAACGTGGATGAGGTCACCTACAAGGTGTTCACCAACGGCACGGCCAAGGTGCAGAACCTGCGCTCCGGCATGCTGGACATCATCGACGAGGTGCCGGTGAAGGAGATTCCGGCGATCAAAGGAGATGCCAACCTGCAGTTGGTGGCCGAACCCAGCATGGGCTACATGGGCTTCTATCTGAACAACAGCAAGCCGCCGTTTGACAACAAGTACCTGCGCCAGGCCGTGGAGCGGGCCATCGACCGGGAAGCCGTGGTCAAGGTGCTGTTCAACGGCTACGCGCTGCCGGGCCGTTCGCCGTTTGCGCCGGGCAACCTGGCGTACAGCAGCGATCTGGACAAGCCGGTCAAGCCGAATCCGGATGAGATCAAGCAGCTTCTGGCCAAAGGCGGCAAGCCGAACGGATTCAGCTTCAAGCTGAACATCGCGACCTCGACGGAGAACGAACAGTTCGGCGCCGTGATCCAAAACATGCTGAAACCTTACAACATCAACGTGCAGTTGGAAAAGTTGGAATTCGGCCAATTGATCGAAAAAGGGGACAAAGGCGACTTCGAGGCGCTCAACCTGGGCTGGTCCGGACGCCAGGACCCCGACCAAAACTTCTATGATTTCGTCGTCACCGGCACCCCCAACAACGACGGCCGCATCAGCATTCCGAAGCTGGACGAGCTGGCCGCCAAGGCGCGCGTGGAGCTTGACGAAGCGAAGCGCAAGCGGATGTACGAGGAGGCGGTCAAGATCCTGCAGGAAGAAGCGGGCTACGTCTACGTCTACCACCAGTACAACCTGCTGGCGATGAGCAAGAAGATCAGCGGCTTTACCTACGTGCCGGACGGCCTGATCCGCACGGCGACGCTGGACAAGCAGTAACCGACACACCGTAGTACGGGGAGGAATTGTCATGATGTTTGTGGTGAGACGCCTGCTGCTGACAATCCCGATTCTCCTTCTGGTGTCGATCATGACGTTCTCCTTAATCCACTTGATCCCGGGCGATCCAGCCCGGGTCATTTTAGGACAAGAGGCGACACCGGAGGCGTATCAGGCGCTGCGGGCCGAATTGGGGCTGGACAAACCGATTGTGGTCCAGTACTTTTCCTGGCTGGGCAAAGTGCTCCAGGGAGATCTGGGCATGTCGATTACCGACCGCGTGCCGGTCTCCGAACTGATCATGCAGCGGCTGCCGGCCACCGTGGAGCTGACCATCGGCACGTTTCTCGTCGCGCTTCTCATCGCGTTTCCGGCCGGCATCCTGGCCGCCGTGCGGCGGGGAACGTGGATCGATTACACCAGCACGTTTGCCGCGTTGGGCGGCATGAGCATCCCCAGTTTCTGGCTGGCGATGATGCTGATCATTTACTTCGCCGTGGAAAATCAATGGCTGCCGTCTTCGGGCTACGTGCCGTTCAGCGAAAACCCGGCGCAGAACATCATGGCGATGATTCTGCCCTGTCTGGCCACCGGCCTGCGCGAATCGGCCGTCTTGATGCGGATGCTGCGCTCGTCCCTGTTGGAAGTGGTCAACATGGACTTTATCCGCACGGCCAAGGCCAAGGGGCTGAACGAGGTGCGCACCGTGCTCGGCCACGCGCTGCGCAACGCACTCATTCCCGTGGTCACCACCTCCGGTCTGATGATTGCCGGCCTGCTGGGCGGGCTGGTCATCACCGAATCGATTTTTTCCATTCCGGGATTCGGTCGGCTGATCGTGGAATCGGTGTTTAAGCGGGATTACGTCACGGTCCAGGGAGCCATCCTGGTGTCGGCCATTCTGGTCGTGGCGGTAAACCTGGTGGTGGACCTCCTGTACGCTGTCATCGATCCGCGCATCAAGGCGGGGAAAGGGGCGGAAGGATAATGAACGCGATGCGAAAATTTGTGCGCAACGGCCTGGGCGTTCTCGGCGGGTTGATCATCCTCTCGCTGATCGTCGTCGCCATCTTCGCGGAGCAGATCGCCCCCTACGATCCCAACGCGCAAAACTACGACAAGGTGCTGATGCCGCCCAGCGCGGAGCATCCGTTCGGTACGGACGATCTGGGACGGGACATCTTCTCCCGGGTCATCTACGGCTCCCGCATCTCGATTGAAGCGGCGGTCATCTCCGTCGGCATCGCCATGCTGATCGGCGTGCCCATCGGCCTTTTGTCCGGCTACTACCGCGGCTTCTGGGACGAGTGGATCGTCATGCGCACCGTGGACGCGATGCAGGCGTTTCCGTTTCTGATTCTGGCGCTCGCCATCTCCGCCGTGCTCGGCTCCGGCTTCGGCAACGCCATGCTGGCGATCGGGATCGGCTTTTCCCCCGCCTTTGTCCGCATTACGCGGGGACAGGTACTGTCGCTTCGCAACATGGAGTACATCCAGGCCGCCCGGGCGGTGGGCGTCAAGGACAGCCGGATCATTTTCCGCCACATCCTGCCCAACGCGCTCAACCCGATCGTCATCCAGGCCACGCTGGCGATGGCGGCGGGGATTCTGGCGGAAGCCTCGCTCTCCTATCTGGGGCTGGGCGTACAGCCGCCGACGCCGTCCTGGGGCAGCATGCTGAATCAGGCCCAGACGCTGATGTCCGTCGCGCCGTACGCCACCTTTTACCCCGGCATGGCAATCTTCCTGGTCGTGCTCGGCTTCAACCTGCTGGGCGACGGTCTGCAGCAAATACTAGATCCGCGGGTGCGGAAATAAACTGGGGAGGAGAGCCTCATGACGACCATACTGGAAGTGGAACAACTGAGAACGCGGTTTCGCACGGAAAACGGCGTCGTCAACGTGGTCGACGGCGTCGACTTCTCCATCCGCGCCGGCGAGACGCTTGGCGTCGTAGGCGAATCCGGCTGCGGCAAAAGCGTCACCAGCCTCTCGATCATGCGCCTGCTGCCGCCCAACGGCAGGGCGGAGGGAACGATCCGGTTCAACGGCACCAACCTGCTGGAGCTGTCGGAAAAAGAGATGCAGGCGGTGCGCGGCAACGAAATCTCGATGATCTTTCAGGAGCCGATGACCTCGCTCAACCCGCTGCACACGGTGGGCAGGCAGATCGAAGAAGCGATCCTGCTGCACTGGAAAGTGAGCAAGGCGCAGGCCAAGGAACGGGCGATCGCGATGCTGAAAGCGGTGGGCATGCCGCGCGCGGAGGAGATCTACGGGGAGTACCCGCACCAGCTCTCCGGGGGGATGCGGCAGCGCGTGATGATCGCGATGGCGATGGCGTGCGACCCCAAGCTGATCATCGCTGACGAGCCGACGACGGCCCTGGACGTGACGATCCAGGCGCAGATTCTCGACCTGATGCGGGAACTGAAGGAGAAGACGGGCACATCGATCATGCTGATCACGCACGATCTGGGCGTCGTCGCCGAGATGTGCGACCGCGTCATCGTCATGTACGCCGGGCAGGTGGTGGAGGAGACCGACGTGGAGACGCTGTTTGAACAGCCGAAACACCCGTACACCATCGGCCTGATGAGATCGATTCCCGAGCTGGACGAGGAGCGGGAGTACCTGGACACCATCCCGGGCGCGGTGCCGCTGCCCAACCAGATGCCGAAGGGCTGCCGGTTTGCCCCGCGCTGCGCGCAGGCCATGCCGATCTGCCACGAACAGCCGCCCGAGCTTTTGCAGTTGGACGGCCACAAATGCCGCTGCTGGCTGTACGCGGAAGGGAGGGATGAGGCATGAAGCCGCTGTTGGAAGTAAAAGGGCTGCAGAAGCACTTTCCGATCAAGTCCGGCTTTTTCAAGAAAACGACGGGATACGTGAAGGCCGTCGACGGCATCGACCTGCAGGTGTTTCCAGGAGAGACGCTGGGCATCGTGGGCGAGTCGGGGTGCGGCAAGTCGACCACCGGCCGGACCATTTTGCGGCTGCTGGAACCGACCGCAGGGGAAGTCTGGTTTGACGGCAAGGATCTCGCCAAGCTGTCCAAGGAAGAGATGCGGCGCATGCGCAAGGACCTGCAGATGGTCTTTCAGGACCCGTACGCCTCGCTCAATCCGCGCATGACGATCAAGCAAATCCTGATGGAGTCGCTGGAGGTGCACAACATCGGGACGCGGGAGGAACGGCTGAAAACCATCGAAGAGATCATCGAGATCGTCGGTCTTCGCAAGGAGCACCTGAACCGGCATCCGCACGATTTTTCCGGCGGCCAGCGGCAGCGCATCGGGATCGCCCGGGCGCTGGTGGTGAAGCCGAAGCTGATCATCGCGGACGAACCGGTGTCGGCGCTGGACGTCTCGATCCAGTCGCAGATTCTGAACCTGTTGAAAGATCTGAAAAAAGAGTTTAACCTGACCCTGATGTTTATCTCACACGACTTGTCGGTCGTCAAACACCTGTGCGACCGGGTGGCCGTCATGTATCTGGGGCGGGTGGTGGAAATTGCCGACAAGCGGACGCTGTTCGACAATCCCAGCCATCCGTACACGCGGGCGCTGCTGTCCGCCGTTCCCGTGGCCAAACCGCGGCAGAAGCGGGAACGCATCCTGCTGACCGGCGACCTGCCCAGTCCGGCCAATCCGCCGAGCGGCTGCACGTTCCATCCGCGCTGCCCGCATGCGACCGACCTGTGCAAGACCAAAGCGCCGAGCCTGACCGATATCGGGGGAGGACAGTTCGTCTCCTGCCACCTGGTACATGCAGGCGAGCTGGCGACCTGACGGCGGGACGGAGGCATTCAGATGATCTACTGGCAGTTGTTTCTCGCGTTTTTTCGCATCGGCATTTTCGGCTACGGCGGCGGCCCGACGATGGTCCCCCTGTTTTACGCCGAGTGCGTGCAGAAGTACAAATGGGTAAGCGAAGAGGACTTTACCGACAACCTGGCGCTGGCCAACGCCCTGCCCGGCCCGATCGCCACCAAGCTGGCAGCGTTTATCGGGTACCGGGTCAAAGGCTGGAGCGGCGCGCTGGTGGCCAACTGCGCGGTGGTGCTGCCCATCGTGCTGGTCATGATCGCGCTGCTGCAGGTGATTTACCAGTGGAAGGACGCGCCCGGCGTGTACGGGATGATTCAGGCGATCCAGCCGGTGATCGCCGTCATGACCGGCGTGCTGACCTGGGAGTTTTTGCAGAAGGGCTGGCAGGGAGCGGGGAACAAGAGCGGCGTCGCCCTCATGCTGGTCCTGTCGCTGGTGGCCCTGCTCTTCCTTGACCTGCACCCCGGCATTGTGGTGGGCATTGCCCTGGCCGGTTCGTTTGCCTATTCCACCTGGGTGCTGCGGAAGCGGAAAACGCCGGGCGGCAAGGAGGGGGCGGCATGATTTACCTGCAGTTGTTCTGGGCGTTTTTTATCTCCAACATTCTCGGCTACGGCGGCGGGCCGCCCAGCATCCCGCTGATCCAGAACGAGGTGGTCGACCACTATCACTGGATGACGATGAAAGAGTTCGGGGAGGTGCTGGCGGTCGCCAATGCCCTGCCCAGTCCGATCGCCACCAAGCTGGCGGGTTACGTCGGCTACCAGGTGGCCGGCGTGCCGGGGGCGACGGTCGCGCTCTTGGCGACAATCGCGCCGACGGCCATCGCCATGATCCTGCTGCTGAACTTCCTCAACGTGTTTCGCAACGCGCCGCAGGTGAAAGCGATGACGCAATCGGTCCGTCCGATTGTCACCGTGCTCTTGGGCACGATGACGTACGAGTTTTTCCTCGGAGCCGTGGAGGGCATCGGCTGGATGCAGACCGGCATCCTGGCCATCGCCTCCTTTCTCCTGCTGGAAAAGTGGAAGCTGAACCCTGCGCTTGTAATCGCCCTGTCCATGGGTTACGGGTTTTTCTTCATCGGCTAACGATTACAGTTGAATCGGAGGTATACGTATGACACACTTTGACGCAATGGAGTACCCGTACGCGTCCCGGCGTATGACGACGTATGCGAAAAACGGCATGGTGGCCACCTCTCAGCCGCTTGCGGCGCAGGCCGGATTGGACATCTTGAAAAAAGGAGGGAACGCCATTGACGCCGCGATCGCCACGGCCGCCTGCCTCACCGTGGTGGAACCGACGGGGAACGGCATCGGCAGCGACGCGTTTGCGCTGGTCTGGACCAACGGGGAACTGCACGGGCTGAACGCGAGTGGTCCCGCGCCGCAGGCCATTTCCATCGAAGCGGTGAAGGCGAGAGGGCACGAAACCATGCCCACCTACGGCTGGATTCCGGTTACGGTGCCGGGGGCACCGGCGGCATGGGCGGAACTGTCCCGCCGTTTCGGCCGCCTGCCGCTCGCGGAAGTGCTGAAGCCGGCGATCGAGTACGCGGAAAACGGCTACCCGCTTTCCCCGACGCTGGCCCGCTACTGGGCGATCGCCTACAACAAGTTTTCCCAGGTGCTGAGCGGTGAGGAATTTGCCCCCTGGTTCTCCACCTTTGCTCCGGACGGTCGGCCGCCGAAAGCGGGCGAGATCTGGAAGTCGCCCGGCCATGCCGAGACGCTGCGGCAGATTGCCGAGACGGGAGCGGAAAGCTTCTATCGCGGCGAACTGGCGGAAAAAATCGACGCGTTTTCCCGGCAGTGCGGCGGTTTCCTGCGCAAAGAGGATTTGGCCGCCTACCGGCCGGAGTGGGTCAAGCCGATCAGCGTCAACTACCGCGGCTATGACGTCTGGGAAATTCCGCCCAACGGCCAGGGCCTGGTGGCGCTGATGGCCCTGAACATTTTGAAGGGGTTTGCGTTTGGGGAAAAAGAGACGGTTGACACGTACCACAAGCAGATCGAGGCGATGAAGCTGGCGTTTGCCGACGGGTTCCGCTACATCACGCAGCAGGACAAGATGAGCGTGACCGTCGAGGAGCTCCTGTCCGACCGGTACGCCGACGAGCGGCGCCGCCTGATCGGCGAGCGTGCGCTCACGCCGGAGCCGGGCGACCCGCGCTCCAGCGGGACGGTCTACCTGGCGACGGCCGACGGGGAAGGCAACATGGTCTCGTTCATCCAGAGCAACTACATGGGCTTCGGCTCGGGCATCGTCGTGCCGGGAACGGGCATCGCGCTGCAAAACCGGGGCCACAACTTCTCGCTCGACCCCGCCCACGACAACCGCCTGGAGCCGGGGAAAAAGACGTACCACACGATTATCCCGGGCTTTTTGACCAAGGACGGCAAGGCGGTCGGACCGTTCGGTGTGATGGGCGGCTTCATGCAGCCGCAGGGGCACGTGCAGGTGGTGATGAACACGATCGATTTTCACCTCAACCCGCAGGCCGCGCTGGACGCCCCGCGCTGGCAGTGGCTGGAAGGGAAAACGGTGGAGGTGGAGCGCCACTTCCCGGAACATATCGCCCTCGCCCTGGAACAAAAGGGGCACCAGATCAAGTGGGGATCGTTTTCGAGCAACTTCGGCCGCGGCCAGATCATCTGGCGGGACGAAAACGGCGTGCTGATCGGCGGCACCGACATGCGCACGGACGGCTGCGTGGCCGCGTGGTAAGCGTTTGAGGCAGGCGAGAACCGGCAGTTAACAGAAGACAGACGAAGATCGCGTGAGGCGATAACAGGAATGCCAAAAGAACTATACCGTTCTTTTGGCATTTTTGCTATATTTTTCTTGTTCTTGGCAATGGTGAATGAGGCTGTCTGTCGGTACCGTCACAGAGAGCAGGGCGTTTGTCGTTGAAGGGAGGCAGGCTGCAAACTCATGGAAAGGGTGCAGGGATCTTGAGTGTAGGCCTTTACATCGGACTGATCGTGTTCAACTCTTTTCTGACAATCTTGGTGCTGCCCGGATTTGTGCGAAATTGGAAACGGCTCAAGACCCATGCGATGAAAGGCCGAGCCATTGCCGCGGCATTCACCGTAATCTGGCTGTGGCTGTGCATTCTGTACCAGACCGCTGTCTACCTAAGGTAGCGGTGCAGCGGTGAACCAATCGCGCCGATGCGCATCACCGCCCAGACCTTGTTTGTCATCTACCCGTACCGATTGAAACACCCCGGTTTTTCTCCACCATCCCCCCGACCATTCGTCGAACCGCCGGGCTGTCCGCCCTTCCTGCAGCCGGACGCGAAAAACGTCCCTGGGTCTTTTCGACCAAAAATTTTTCAAACCTTGCAACCTTTTCCTGACAAATTCCGTCGATGATGGTGAAAACACCCACCCCAAATAATGGGAAGGAGGGCATGGATTGCTGTCCCCGTTCGTGACCGTTCCCGTTTTTCTCATCATGGCCGTGTCCGTCTACACCGACCTGCGCCGACGCATGATTTACGACTGGCTCACGCTGCCGGGGATCGCGTACTTCCTCATCTTTCATGCCATCGCCCACCCCGGTCAATGGGTGACGTATGCGCTGGGCGCGATCGTGTTGGGCGGGATCTCGCTTGGCATGGCTGTCGTCAGCAGCGGCCAACTGGGGGGAGGGGATATCAAGCTGTTTGCGCTTGTGGGCTCCGCCGTGGGGTGGCAGGCCGGGCTGCTGATCATGGCCCTTGCCTACATCATCGCGGGATTTGTCGCCATTCCCCTGTGGGCCATCGGAAAAAGATGGGCGGCAGTAGGAAAATGGAAAGAGGTTCCGCTGGCTCCGTTCATAGCGGGGGGGACGATTCTCTTATACCTGACAGCAGCCGCTGTCTGATCCACCCCGGGGAGACGGCCGTGTTGCGGCAAATATTTTCCTTATTTTGTAACTTACAAATTGCTTTCAAAATCTTTCGACATGTTTCGCGGCTGGCATGATGGAGCATCCAGGAACCCCATCCTGCGCTTTCCGACCCAGTCGTGAGCCGATCCGCATGGTCTGACAGCATCATGCCGTGTCTCGCGGCTGACACCATTTATCCAAGGAGAGGGAATCATCTGCATGCTGGAATCCAAACGACGTGCCATCATTTTTCTCACATTGTCCTTTTTGCTTGCGGCTCTGGCGGGCTTTCTGTTTCTGAAAAAAATCAAGGATTTGAACGCCGAACTGGGGGAAATGGTGGAGATTTACGTGGCGAACGCCGACATTCCGTCCCGCTCGCTGATTCAGCCGGATCAGTTGACGACGAGGCCCATCCCGAAGAAATACGCGGATCAATCCTACGTGACCGACAAACTGAGCCTGAAAAACCAGGTGACGGTCGTTCCCCTGTCCAAGGGCGACGTCATTACCAAAAACATCCTCAAGCCCGCCAACATCGTCCGGGACCAAAATCACCGCCTGATCACGGTGTATGCCGGGGGGAACATCATCTTCGACCAGGAACTGGAGGCGCTGGACCGCGTGGACGTCATCATCTCGCACGAGGTGAACGGTAAGCCGGTGACGGAAGTGTTCATGAAAGACGTGCCGGTGGCGATGGTGGCCAAATCGGAGGGCAAGTTTAAAGGCGTGGCGCTGGAACTGCCATTTGAGGACGTGCCCCGGTTCATCCATCAGCAGAACTACGCTGAGCTCATGCGGATCCTGAAGGCCAATGTCGGCAAAGGAGAAGCGGCCATTCCCGAGCCGTTTCAAGAAACGAAACCCGGCCAGCAGGAGACGCCTGGCAAAAGCCCTGCGCCCGGAACCAAACCGGCCGCAAGTCCGGCGGCAAAACCGGCGTCACAGGCGCCGCAGACACCTCCTGCGCCGCAGACATCCCCTGCGACGGCGCCAAACGCGGGACAGCCCGCGAAGCAGCAAGCAGGAACCAAAACCGGAGGGTAAGGCATGAAAACGGAACTCAACATTCTCGTCGTAGCCGATTACGATTCGGTGAAAGACCTGTTGCGGGAATGGCTCGCTCCCTACGAGCATGTGCAGTACACCACATCGATGGAAGTGAAGAAAGAGATTGACCGGATCGGACCCGATGTCGTCCTGCTCGTGCAGCCGGAAGACGGGGCGGGGGTGGAACTGGTTCAGTACATACAGGGCGAGCTGCCCGAGGGAATTGTCATTTTTCTCACGGAAGAGCAGGATTTCGTCCTGCTGCGGGATGTCGTCCGCGCCGGTGCGGTTGAATACATCGTGATGCCCGACGAACTGGCGCTGCTGACGGACCGTCTGGAGAAAATCTCCGAGCTGGCGCAGATGCAGCAGCGCAAAAAGGGAGCGGACGCGTCCGGCAAGGCGTTGGTCCGCGGCCGGGGAAAAGTGTATTCCTTTTACAGCGGAAAAGGGGGGAGCGGCCGCACGCAGCTTGCCACCGGCTTTGCGCAGGCGTTGAAACTGGAATCCACCGCCAGCGTCCTGCTGATCGACCTCAACCTGCAGTACGGCGGCGTGGAAACCTTTCTCTCGCTAGACAGCAATCGCACGCTGGCCGATCTGATGCCGGTCATGAACGAGATGAACGAGAACCACATTCGCAATGTGGCGCAGCGGGAGATCCATTCCAAGCTGGAAGTCCTGGTCAGTCCGCGTGATGCGGAGACAGCGGAGCACATCTCGGAGGAATTTGTCACCCGGTTAATCCGCGCCAGCCGCCGCAGCTACGATTTTGTCATTGTCGACCTGCCGTCGTACATGAACGAGCTGACCTACACGGCGCTGACGGAGTCGGACCTGATCTACTACGTGATGAATCTCGACACGCCTTCGGTTCAGATCTACCGGCTCGCGGAAGAATTGTTCAGACGGCTTCGGATCGATACCGCCGGCAGGCTGGAAGTCGTCGTCAACCAGGTGGGCAGGGACAACGAATTGGCCGTTTCCGACTTGAAGGGGTTGATCACCGCCCCGATCACCGCCGAAATCAGCAGGGATCACCAGGGCGTTCAGGCGGCCGTCAATCAGGGGAAGCCGCTGCAAAAAGAAGCGAACGAGAAAAAGCTGTCTCCTGCGGCGAAGGACATTCGCAAATGGGTGCTCAGGAAATTGTCGTAAGGGGGGAGTTCGATGGCATTATTCCGACGCAGGCATGAAAAGACCCCGCCTGGCGATGAGGCACCCCGGACCCTTGCATCTCCGCTTGCGGCTCCTTCCTACAATCCGTACCTGGACGAACTGGCGGAACATTACAAGGCCCGACTCTTGCGGGAGACCAACCTGGAACGGCTGACCAGCCTTTCGTCGACCGAGATGCGCCTGGCGATTGAGCGCCTGGTATCCCAATACATGTCGGAAGAAAAGGTCGTCATTCCGCGAAACGAAAAGGAACTGCTGCTCACCCGCCTGATCAACGAATCCGTCGGTCTGGGACCGCTGGAGCCGCTGCTGAACGACCCGGAGATCACGGAAATTTCGATCAACGGCCACAGTCAGGTGTACATCGAGCGGAACGGCCGCCTGGAACTGACCGATTTGAAGTTTCGCGACGAGGAGCATCTGCGCCACATCGTCGACCGGATCGTGGCGCCGCTCGGACGGCGGATCGACGAGAGCTCGCCGATGGTGGACGCCCGCCTGAAGGACGGCAGCCGCGTCAACGCGGTGATTCCTCCCATCAGCCTGAATGGCACGCTGGTCTCGATTCGGAAATTCCGCAAAGACCCCTACACCATGGATGACCTGATGCAGTTTGGCTCGTTCAACGAGGCGATGTCCCGCTTCCTGCAGGCGGTCGTCGAAGCGAAAATGAACGTGCTCATCTCCGGAGGCACCGGGAGCGGGAAGACGACGCTGCTCAATGCCGTAGCCTGCGCCATTCCCCCCTATGAGCGCGTCATCACGATCGAGGATTCGGCGGAACTGAGGCTGGCCCACCCCAACTGCGTTGGGCTGGAGGCCCGCCCGCCCAACATGGAGGGAAAAGGGGAGATCACCATTCGACAGCTCGTGAAAAACTCCCTGCGGATGAGGCCGGACCGGATCATCGTCGGGGAGGTGCGGGGCGCCGAAGCGTTTGACATGCTGCAGGCGATGAACACGGGGCACGAAGGATCGCTCACCACCGTTCACGCCAACTCGCCCCAGGATGCGTTCAACCGGCTGGAGGGCATGGTCGTGATGGCCGGCATGGATTTGCCGTCTTCCATCATTCGGGAGTACATCGTCAGCGCCCTCGACATCATCGTGCAGGTGACGCGTCTCTCCGACGGGACGCGCAAGATCGTCTCCATTTCGGAAGTGGTGACAACCGAAGAAAAACGCGTGGAAGTAAACGAAATCTTCCGCTTCCAGCGCACCGGCATCGGGAGCAGGGGGGAAGTGCTGGGGTACTTCGCCGCAACCGGCGTCGTGCCCCGTTCGCTGGAAAGACTCAGAACGTTTGGTATCGAGATTGACGAATCGCTGTTTGCGACAGGCGAGGTGAAACGACGTGAGCATCTCCATTCTGTTTAGTCTCTCCGTTCTGCTCGGGATATGGGGGCTCTATGAATACCTGGGATACCGGGCGAAAAAGACGGAATGGAAAAAACGAGCGGAAGAGTGGTACGATGTCAAATCCCAGCGCAAAAGTTTTCTCCTCGACTGGGGGGATCGCTTCGACCGTACCCCCCATGCCAGGCAGATACAAGGCAAGCTGATCAAAGCAAATATTTCCCTTGCCCCTTCCGAGTATTACGGCATTATGCTGGTTGGCGCGTTTGGGTTGGCCTTCTTTTTCAACAACGTCGTCGGGCTGACATTTCCCTACAATCTCATCGCCGGCTCCGCCGCCATGTACCTGCTGCAAAACCTGCTGTTTCTCGTGCGGCGAAACAAGTACCAGGAGCGCTTGAACGACCAACTGTCGGAGGTGTGCCGCCTGCTTGCCAACTCGCTGCGCGCAGGGCTTACGCTGACACAGGGAATTGAACTGGTGGCCAAGGAAATCCCGCAGCCAGCCGGGCAGGAGTTTACACGCATGGCGCGTGAAATGCGGTTGGGAGTCAGTTTTGACAAGGCGCTCGCCGATATGGAAAAGCGCATTCCGACCCGGGATTTTCGGATTTTTGCGGCCACGCTGTACATCCAGCGGCGCGCCGGAGGGAACCTCAGCGAAGTGCTGCAGGAGATGGCAGAAACGCTGGAGGATCGGCGGATCGTCAACCAGGAGATCAAGACGATGACCGCCGAACAGCGCTACGTCTCCATTCTGGTACCGATCATGCCGATCGCCCTGGTGCTGATGATGAACACGATGAACAAGGGGTTTATCGATCCGCTGTTCTCCGGCTTCGGACTGATCCTGCTGGGCGTGTTTATCCTGGGAACGATCCTGTCCTATGTGCTGGTCCGAAAAGTAACCAATATAAAGGTGTGAGACGATGGACGCGCTCATGGTCACCTGTCTGTTCCTGTGTTTGCTCTTTTTCGCCATTTTTTTGAAGGAAACCTACCGCTATTCCGTGGAGAAGGAAAAGCTGCTCACCCACATCCACGAAACCACGGGAAGACGGGGATACGAGATCCGCAAGCGGGAAACTTCTGCCGAAAAGTGGATGAAAAAACTGCTGCAGTACAGCGACGATTACGCGGCACTGGGGCAGAGGATCAACTTTTTCAGCGAGTCGCACGAGGTGGAGGAGTGGCTGCTGAAAGCGGGCCGCCCGTTGGACCTGAGCGTGGAACGCTTCCAGGGGACAAAAATCCTGCTCGCCCTGATTGGCGTCATCGCCGGTACCGTTTTCTTTGTCCTCGGCTTTCCGCTCGCTCCCTACGGACTGATCGTCTGGCCGATGGTCGGCTACTTTTTGCCGATCATCCTGCTGAAAGAAAGGCGAGGGAGCGGCAGGAGCGGCTTCGCTACGATCTGCCTGAGTTTCTCGACACGGTCAGCGTGACGCTGCAGGCAGGCGTCAGCCTGGATCAATCGCTGCGCTCGGTTATTCAATTTTTTCCCGGACCGCTGCAGGAAGAGTTCTCCCGCTTCAATCAGGAGCTGGATCTGGGGGTGCCGCGGGAAAAAGCGTATGAACAGCTGCTGCGGCGCAATGACAACCCGGAGTTTCAAATGCTGATCAAAGCGCTGATACAGGGGATGCGCCTGGGCGTTCCGATCGCGGTCACGTTCAAAATCCAGTCCGAGAACATGCGGCGCATACGCAAGGAGCTGATCAAGGAGAAAGCGGCAAAAGCCTCGCCCAAAGTAACCCTGATCACCACGTTTGTCGTGGCGCCTACCGCGATCGCCCTGATCGGCGGATTAATGGTGTTAAACATCTTGGAGAACACTTCGATGTTTTCCGACATGTTGAGCAAATAAAGCATGGACTTTGGGGGAGGTGATACCTTCGTCAGAATGGTTGTTTGAAGGGTTGGGAAGTTTGGAAGAATGCAGGATCACAAACATTTTTATCCATGAAGGGAGACATGAAACATGATGACAAACACGATTCAAAAATGGTATGCCAAGATGCTGGTATCCTTGAACAATCAAAAAGGGGCCCAGGCAATTGAGTGGATAGCGCTTGCGGGGGTGATTCTGGCTGTGTTTGCTTCGATTCAGTTGTTTTTTAAGGGGGATGATGCAGTTGGAAGTGCTGTTTCCAATACTCTGTCCAAAATCATCGAAGGCATTGGTGGAGGAGAATAATTAACAGATATATTGTTTGGCTAATAGGTGCTGGCAATCAGTCATCTGTTTTGCCAGCTTCTTTACATAATGAGTGGCTCAAACAAAAGGAGGAGGCGTTGCTTCTTTCATGAGAACATGCAAATCATTTTTTTTCCTTATCCTCCTCGTTTTTATTAGCGGTTTGTATGGTTGTTTTGCTGATAGGGAGGAACCGGTCGTTACAGAACCTTCTTCTAAAAAGCCAGAGTCACAATCTGTACAGCCTAATGACATTGATCATGAAGAAAACGCAACGTCTGGGGAAAGCCCCATCGACAAGGAAAAGCAGATCGAGGTACTCAAGGCTTTAATACCAGAAGGAGTGACTCAATTCCCCGAAACAGCAGAGGATTTTTATAACTTACCACCCGGACGCTTTTCAGGCGTTCAATATGGCAAGCAGAAAGAAGAGATCGATAAGGTGCTTCAGCAATTCCCCCATATCGAAAATCCAGATCGCGAAACGCTTGAGTTGTACTATCTCGCCCTGCTCGGTCTGTTTGCCGAAGATTATCCAGAACCGCAGGAAATTATCAACCAGATCAAGCTTGCTTCATTTGGCAGCCCGGAGATGGATGATCCCCGTTTTCAGTTCAAGGAGCAGTACAACGTGATGATCGTGCTGGACGCCAGCGGCAGCATGGGCAATATGGCGGGCGGCAAGACGAGAATGGAAGCGGCCAAGGAAGCGATCCGCTCGTTTGCCGC
>NZ_VKJN01000026.1:0-42363 GCF_007197875.1 Brevibacillus sp. LEMMJ03
GACCTCTCCCCGGTTGAATATCGAGAAGCGATCGCCGCTTAGGTGATTCCTCTTTTTTTACTGTCTACTTGACGGGGATATGACCACTTCTTTCTTTGCCGGTGCCTCTTTTTCTTTTCCGTTCCGTGCGACGGTGGCTCCTGCTCGGCTGTTTCACATCCCTTGCAAAAGGACGATCGACCATGATTGTAATGATAAACGGTGCGTATGGCGCCGGGAAGACGACGGTTGCCAGCAGGCTGGTTGCATCCATACCGAACAGCATGCTGTTCGACCCTGAAGAGGTTGGTTTTATGCTGCGCCGCATCGTTCCGGAAGAGATCAGGCAGCGCGAGGAAAAGACAGATAATTTTCAGGATTTGGAATTGTGGAAGGTACTGACGGTAAAGGTCGCCGGGTTGCTGAAAATGACCTACGGGAAACACTTGATTGTCCCCATGACGATTATCCATAAGGAATACTTCTCATACATTTTCAACGGGTTCAAGGAACTGGATGAACAAACCTGCCATTTTTGCTTGATCGCCAACCAGGAAACCCTCTATGAACGGCTCAGAAGGCGAGGAGAAGCGGAGGGGAACTGGTGTTACCGGCAGATCCCAGCGTGTGTGGAGGCCTATCAGGACACATGCTTTGAAGAGAAGATCATGACGGATGGGGTACCGGTAGAGGAAATAGTCGATTACGTGAGAAAACGTATCGATGTGTTGGCAAAGACTGCCGAGAGGGTCCTTGATTAATCGGAGGGATTTGGCGTAGCCGCATAAAAACCTCCCGGAACGTGTCTTTTCGGTCGGGACGGCTGCATGTTTTCCCGCCGGACGGGGAAATGCTAACAGATGAAACAGGAGAGGCTTCCACCCGCAACCGCATGCGAATGGGAGCTTCCATCACCCGGTACACAGCCGCGCTGAAGGAGGAAGACGTGTGGAGAACAACCGTGACGCCCAATACGAAGGACGCGACCAGTTTGACATGGACATTGACCGCATGATAAACGAGGGGCTCGGCGGCGGACAGGTGACCGACCAGAACGGACTGATCGAGGAGACGACCACCGATACCATGACCGGAGCCAGCACGGCCCGCGACAACCGCTGACAGCACCAAGGGAGGGATTCACGCATGGATGTGAAGCGCGCACAGGAAATCCTGCGCTCCTCGGACAAAATCGAAGTCCAATACAAGGGGCAGCCGGTCTGGATCGACGGTGTGGATGAACGAACCGCGACGGCCCGCGTACACGCCGAAGGCAACCCGGCCAACAGCATGACGGTCGAGGTCGGACAGTTGGTGGAGAAGTAATTGCAAAAACGAGGGGAGGGGCATGACGGCCTTTCCCCTCGAGTTATGTCTGGCTTTCCGTAGCTGGGGAGGGGGGGATACGCATCTTCCGTTTTCAGTAAATGTTTCATATAGTTAGTAGTATCAAAACCATTGGGAAAAGGATCTGAAAACGATGCGGCGTTACGATCAATCATTAGGCATGGCAGTAAGCGCAAAAACGTATGGGCAGGTAGGGGCGGCGGCTTTGGTGCTGTTCAGTTCGCTGTTGGTCTGGATTGTCCTGAAGGAGCAGAGCAGTATCTATCAGGATGACTACATGCAAAAAAGCGCCGTATTCTTGCCCTACAAATATAAGGTGGAGTATCGGGAAGAGGGACAAGGGGAAACGACCGAGTACTATTCGTTTGTGACGCCCGATCAAACAGTAACCGGCAGGCCGAAGGAGGCGGGGAACGCACGCCTGATGGAAGCGGTGGAACGGAAAATCGAGGCGATTCTCCGCAGGGAAAGCGATCTGTACCGGTATGGATTACTGCTGGTCTATTCCGCATGGTGCTGGAGGATCTTGCGAAACGATCCGGCTCCCAAGGATCTGCACGGGATCGCCCTCATGTTTTGCCTGTATTTTGCGTTTTCCATCGGGGGAGTCTGGCTCGACATCAGCCAGGATGCCGAACAGATCGGCCGTTATCTAAGCCGTCTGTAGGAGGAAGAACAAGGGCAGCATCTCGCAGGAAAAGGCCATAAACAAAAAACACCCGGCGTACAGGCCGGGTGCCGCGCTTCGAGGGGAATATCCCGTGAAGCCTATTATTTTTTCGAAGAGGATTCCGGTGTGATCACTTTGTCGATCAGGCCGTACTCCAGCGCTTCCTGGGCGGTGAGGAAGTTGTCGCGGTCCGTGTCTTTCTGAATCCGCTCCAGCGGCTGACCGGTGCGCTCGGCGAGGATTTTGTTCAGGTGTTCGCGCATTCTCAGGATGCGTTTGGCGGCGATTTCGATGTCGCTCGCCTGGCCTTGCGCGCCGCCGAGCGGCTGGTGAATCATCACTTCGCTGTTTGGCAGGGCAAAGCGTTTGCCCTTGGCGCCCGCCGCCAGCAAAAAGGCCCCCATGGACGCGGCCATGCCGACACAAATGGTGGACACGTCCGGTTTGATGAATTGCATGGTATCGTAAATCGCCATACCGGCGGTAATCGAACCGCCCGGGCTGTTGATGTACAAGTGGATGTCTTTGTCCGGGTCCTCCGCCTGCAGGAACAGCAATTGCGCCACGACGATGTTGGCGACGGTGTCGTTGATCGGCGTTCCGAGAAAGATGATGCGGTCCTTCAGCAGGCGCGAATAAATATCGTATGCACGTTCACCGCGATTTGTCTGTTCGATGACGGTTGGAATCAAGTTCATATGCATTGAGCCTTCCTCCTCTCTTGGTAAGATTATCATACACGAAAGGTCAGTAAAGGTCAAACAGGTAACTGCAAGCCCTCTTCTCAGTTCTCTCCCAATCCCGCCTATCCTAAACCTTATGGCGTCAGAAATGTTTTATTCGCCTGACGGACCGCGCCGGCCAGCGCCCCAAGGAATGCCATCCAGACCGGCAGGGCGAACAGCCAGCCGGCAAACGGGATAATCAGCAGGCACTGCAGCGCCACCACGCCCAGCAGCTCGGCAAGCAGAGGGGAGAGCCGCCAGCGGAACCGCTCGGCCAGGCGGATGCCGATCCAGGAGCCGACAAACACCTTTGCCGACCAGGTAAGGAGCAGGAATGCCAACAGCAGCGTCACCGCCACCGGAATCCCGACGACGGTCACCAGCAGCACGAGCGAGAGGAGCGGCAGGCCGAGCACGAAGCCGGTTCCCCAGGTGAGCGCCTGTCCCGGGCGCCGGTCCAATTGGCTATAGATGCAGCTCAGCCCGGCCGGGAAGAGAAAGCGCACGGCCAGCCAGAGCAGCAGCGTGCTGAGCAGGGATGAGAGGCCCAGCAGGATGGGAAAGTAGGAAAAGACGTTTTGGTCGGCATTCACCGCCGGGGGGGAATACAGCTCCCTGCCCTTGAGGACGGCGCCGGAACCGATCACAGCCCGCTGCGGACTGGAGTAGACCAGATCGCCGCCGATCACGGCGGGCGCGTCAATCCGCAGGGAGCCGCAGTGGAGAAGCGAGATGCCTTCCCCGATTTCCCCCGTAATGCGCAGCGTGTTCGCCTTGCCGTTGGCTTCGCGGGCCACTTTGCCGTACAGGTCGGCATGGGGGGTAAACATCAGCAGGCTGCCGCCCACCTGGCCGCTTTGTTCCAGCACGATATGGCTGGAACCGGCGGTGACGTTTCGTTCCACCCTGCCCGAGATCGACAGGTTTTGCGTGAAGGCGCGCACATCCCCCTCGACGGTGCCGCCGATCCGAGTGGCGGCCGCGAACGAGAGGACATCTCCCGTGACGCGTCCGTTTACCTGCACGTTTTCCGCAAACACGTACAGGTCGCCGTCCACCGTTCCTTCGATCGTGACCGTGCTGGCGTTGACGGCCAGATCGCCGTCGTGAACCGCGTCAGCCGGCAGCACGTAACTTTGGCTCGACACCGCACTGAATGCATGGACCGCGCTTGCCGGCACGAGCAGGGAAACAGACAGCAGCAGGCATACGATTTGTCTGATCCGTCCCATCAGTCAACCTCCCGATTCCGCAGCCGGGATGGAGGGAAGGGATGGAAGCGTATGTTCACCAGCAGGAGCAGACCGATCAGCAGCAGCAGCGGCAGCGGCAGTGCCACCACGTATGCGCCGGGGACGTCGAACAGGTCTCCGGCGTTGTCCTTCAGCCACAGGGCCGACCCCCAAAAGAAGCGGGATGTCCAGGAGTTCCACGCCGAGGAAACCCAGTGAAACCACACGCTCTGCCAAAAAATGAGGTAACCTGCCGCAACAGCCAGAAGAGCGCTCGTCCCAAGCACCGCCCGCCACAGCAGGCGGCGGCGATGGCGCCTGTGCAGGATGGCAATGCCTTCAATCTGTGCCGCCGTCAGCGAGTCCAGCTCCAGCGGCGGCAGAGACGTATCCGCGGCGAAAAATGTCTCCGCCAGCAGACGCTGCTCGCCGGCCATCTGCTCCCACGACTGCCGGCAGTGAAAACAGTGGGCCAGGTGGTCTTCCACGCGGGCCGCTTCTTCGGCGGACAGCTCGTTGTCCCCGTACATCATCAGTGTCAGATCGTCAATATGCGGCATCGGCCATTCTCCTTTCCTCCCGATGTTTCTCCAGCAATTCTTTCAACTGCTTGCGGGCCCGGAACAGCCGGGTGCCCACGGTGTTTTTGTTCATCCCCACGATGCTGCCGATATCTTCATAGCTCATGTCTTCGACAAAACGGAGGGTCAGAATCAGCCGGTCGGTTTCGTTCAGGGTGTCCATGAGCGCGGTCAGCTCAGTGTGCGTCTCCTTTTCCACAAGGAACCGCTCCGGGCTTTTGACAGGCGCTGCGGGGTGTTTATGTACGTGCAGCAACAACTGTTCGTCCTCCAGCACGATCTCCCGTTTTTTGCGCAGGAAGTCGATGCACGTGTTGGAAGCGATGCGGTACAGCCAGGAGTGAAAGGGCAGTGCGGGATCGTATTTATGCAGATTCTGCGCGACCTTCAGCCAAATTTCGTTGTACAGGTCCTCACCGTCGTGATAGCCGCTGACCAACTTTCGGACGATGCGCATCACGCGCGGCGCAAACAACAGGACCAGCCGGTGAAACGCCCGCGGCTGTCCGTTCACAAACTGCTCGGCCAACCGGGCGGCTTCGCTGTTGATTCGCGCCAGTTCCTGATCCATCACGCATCCCTCCTCCCGTACAACAATACGGGATCGCCTCCGCCAAAATTTCAACAGACGGGGTCCCTTCTCCAACATAGCAGGAGAAACGATCGCCGGAAAGAGGGTTGTCCCGAGGCGGACTCAGGCTTCCTCCGCCTCTTCCGCTTCGGCAAGCTCGACAGCCAGGCGAAGCGTCGCGTTCATTTTCCGCCCCTTGATGATCGTGTATTCCTCCACCTGCCGGGCCTGCAGCTTGTTGATGGCCTCCGCCAATGCCTGTTCGTCCGTGAACGGCTGAATGGTCAGCAGACATTCCTCGTCGTTCGCTTCCTGGTAGATGAGGTACAATCGCTCGTTCGCCACGAGAGCCGCTCCCTCCTTGGACTTATCCACAGAGTTGTTAACAGGTTGTGCACAAAAACGTTTGTTCGCGGGATATGTGCCGTTTCTTCATAGTGTGGCATGTTGGAGCAGGAAGGCTCATAGGGAACTTTTGGGAGAAAAAAGAGGGAATAAAACGATTAATGTCAAATATTTTCAAATTGGTAATTATTTCATTGATCAAGGGGTGTTACCATGCTTCGCAAAATGCCAGCCATGCTGCTGATGGCAGCACTGTTGACCGGAAGCGTCGCGGCAGCCGCCGCCTCTGCCCAGGCGGCACCGGTCCAACAGCAAAAAATCAAAGTCGTGCTGAACGGAAAGGAACTGGTCTTCCCGCAGGACGTAGTGACGGAAAACGGTGTGGCCTACGTCAACGCCAGCACGCTTGCCATTGCCCTCGACGGTACGGCCGCCTGGGACAGCATGACCCATTCCGTGCTGATCGCCAAAAACAACAAGTACGCGCTGCGCATGTACCAAAACAAAACCTTCGCGTACAAAAACGGCAAGGAGACCAACGTGCCGCATCCCCCGCGCGTGACGACCGGCGCCGTGCTCGTGCCGCTGGTGTTCGTGGCGAAGGAGTTGGGGGCGACCGTCTCCTACGACGCCAAGCATCTGACCTACAACCTGTCCATCAAGACGGAGAAGTAAGCGGCCTGGCGGATTCATCCGTTGTAACCGCTCGTCCTTTTCCCGTATAATAAGGCAGAAAGCAGTGGGAGAGGGGAATCGCAGATGGAAACGACGGTCATTGTGGCCAGTGTCGTCATGTTTGTCGGGTTTATCGCCTTGACGCTCTATGTCACGAGCAAAGCGTACTCCCGCAAATACAAGGAATAGACAAAGATGCCGAACGCGAATGCGCCGCTTCCCGGCCGGGGGCGGCTTTCCTTTTTCATCATCATGTAATCGTTCCTATAGGTATCGCCTATATCTTGTATCTATTTTATCTGTTGCAAATTTTCGTATTTATTTTAAAATATGAGCAAGTGGCACTGTTTTCTTGTAATGGTTTGCTCGTAAAGTAAAAGGGGGATTTCTCACGATGAAAAAACAGAAAACATTTGCTTTTCTTGCAACTGTTTTGGCCCTGGGCACCGCCCTGGCCGGCTGCGGAGGCGGCGGACAGCAGCAGTCGAGCAATGGCGGCAGCAGCACCGGCTCCGCTTCCGGTTCGCTGCAAAAACTGGTGATCGCCTCGGTCGGCCCGCTGTCCGGCCAGTACTCCGATTACGGCAGCACCGCCAAGGCGGGGGCCGAATACGCCCTGAAGCAGAGACAGGAAGATTTCAAAAAACTGGGCTTTGACGTTCAACTGCTCGCCCAGGACGACCAGGCCGACCCGAAACAGGGCGTGGCGGTCGCGCAGATGCTCATCTCCAATCCGGATGTCATCGGCGTCGTCGGCCACGTGACCACCGGCGCGTCGATTACGGCATCCGCCCAGTACGAACAGGAAAAACTGGTCATGGTATCGCCGTCTTCGACCGGGGCCAATCTGACGGAAGAAGGCAAAAAAGTGGTGCACCGCATCTGCGCCCGCGACGACCAGCAGGGGTCCAAGGCGGCCATTTACGCCAAGAACCAGTTGGGCGTCAAGACGGCCTACATCGTACACGACAAGCAGGCGTACGGCCAGGGGCTGGCCGACGAGGTGAAGAAGCAGTTTGAAAAGGACGGCGTCCAGGTGGTCGGCTACGAAGGCATTACCGCCGGTGAAAAGGACTACAGCGCCGTGATCAACCAAATCATCGCCGCCAAACCGGAAATGATCTACTTCGGCGGTTACTACTCCGACGCCGGCGTTCTCATCAAGCAGCTTCGTGACAAAGGCTTCAAGGGCATCGTGATGGGCGGCGACGGCTACGACTCCCTCGATCTAGTGAAAATCGCCGGCGCCGACAATGCCAACAACGTCGTGTTCACATCCGTCGTTGGCGACATCGGGGCGACCGAGGAAGGCAAGAAGTGGATTTCCGAATTTGAGCAGGCCACCGGCAACAAGGTGGGGATCTTCACGTCCTTCGGTTACGACTCGATGAACGTCCTGCTGCACGGTCTGGAAGAGGCGATCAAGGCCAACAACGGCCAAAAGCCGACGCGCGAGCAGGTGCTGGAGCAGGTGCACAAGATCAGGGACTTCCAAGGCCAGTTCGTCAAAGTGGCGTTCGACGAAAAAGGCGACAACGAGTTTGCTTCCGTCTACGTGTACAAATACGAAAACGGCCAGAAAGTGTACGTGGGTGAAGCGAAGTAACAGGCGGTTGAGTCCGGCCGGTTGGGACATACTACAGGTGGCGTGAAGACCATCTGCAGAAAGGAACGGGATGCGCATGTCCAACAACCGCAGCACCCAATACGGCGGCAATCAGGGACACAGCAGCAAGTCGCAGACGTCCCAAAAGCAAAAGTCGGAACGGGACCGCAACCTGAACAAACAGGACCCGCAGTGAATACAGCAAAACGCCCTGGAGAGGAGCAATCTCCAGGGCGTTTTGCTGTCAGCGGATGTAATGCAGGGATTCCGCTTACTCCGAATCGGCACGATGACCGCAGTATTTGCGAATCAGCCTGGAAGCGCGAGTTTGGCTCACGTTCAGATCGGCGGCCACTTTGCGGGAGCTGCCGCATTTTTGGTAGGAGCGCACGACCATCTGCCGCTCCACTTCCCGCAGGGCTTCATCCAGTGACGAAAAGGGCGGATCGGGCAGCCGCTCCTTGGTGTGCTGGTGAATCAAGTCAGGCAGGTCCCGCGGATGGATGATCGAGTCGGTCGTAATCACCAGGCGTTCGATGACATTTTCCAACTGGCGCACGTTGCCCGGCCAGGCGTAACCGGAGAGAATCTCCAGCGTCTCCTGTGAAATCAAACGATCCACACCGTACTTCTTGTTGAACTTCAATGTGAAGGAAACATGTGTGCATGGTGCTCCTGACTCCTTGCCTCGCGCAGGTGCCAGGGGCTTTTTTTTTGGGCCGGGGAGGGACGATTTTCAACCGGCGAAAGTTTGTCCAAAAAATCCGCCTCGAGCCGTACCCTTACGGATCGGTGCGCACGACATGCAGGTCGGTGTAACCGAAACGCCGGAACAGGACAGGGGGCATGCACACACAAAAAAACGCGACCCTCCGGCTGGCAGAGAATCGCGTTTATTCCTTGTTGCCACGTATGGTGCGCCCGGTAGGAGTCGAACCTACGCAAGACGCGGTTCCGGAGACCGCCGCTCTATCCACTGAGCTACGGGCGCGTGACGATCTTTATTATAGAACATATTTTAAGCATATGCAAATGCAAAAAATGGAAAATGACAAAAAATCTTTTGAAGGCCGGGGAAGTCCCGCCGCTGCTGCTGCGTTTCTCACGTTTTTCAACGGATCGCACAGCAATCAATGGCGGTCCGTTGGGCGAGCGGACATATCGAAAATAAAATATTGGCAGGAAAATTGCATGACTGAGCGAATATAATGAGAAAAGACAGAAGTGCCTAAATCTGCTGCATGGAAAGAAGGGGGGCGAACTCGATGAACATGGGACTGGGTCTTTATCAGGAGCAGACGCTGAAGCTGGTGATGACGCCGGAGTTGAGGCAGGCGATTACCATTTTGCAGTATTCGGCCGTTGATCTGATCTCCTATTTGCAGGAGCAGGCAAACGAAAATCCCGTAATCGAGTTGCAGGAAGAGGCGGTGGACGCGGCACCTGTAAAACAGGAGCGGCCGGCTCCGGAAATCGACTGGAAGGAGATCGTGGGAAATCGGGCCACAGGCGAATATTCCGCGGGCAAAAATGAAAGCACTTACAATCCGCTCGACTTTGTGCATCAAGAGACGGTGACGCTGTACGAACATTTGGAACGGCAGCTTGGCTACGTCAAGGGCTTTACGCCGCTGCAGCGGAAGATCGCCCTGTTTTTGATCGGCAATCTGGACGAAAAAGGCTATCTGGAAATCCCGCTGGAGGAAGCGGCGGAGCGCCTGGGCGTGGCGTTGAACGAGATCGAAGACGTGCTGGCCGTCCTGCAGCACTTTGATCCCGCCGGGGTGGCCGCCCGCAGCCTGGAAGAATGTCTGCTGCTGCAGCTCCGCCACCTGGGCTTGGACGACGACAACATCGTGCAGGTGGTGAGCCATCATCTGCACGATCTGGCCGACTGCCGCTACCAGCGGATCGCCGAGAAGGTCGGCTGTACGGTGCAGGACGTACAGGCGATGGCGGATCTGCTGCGCACGCTCAACCCCCGTCCGGGTGCCTCCTTTTCCCGCGCCGAGACGCGCTACGTCATCCCCGACGTGGCCGTAGAAAAGGTGGGCGACGACTACGTGGTGCTGGTCAACGACGTGGCGACGCCGCGGATCAAAATCAACAGCTTCTACGAGAAGATGCTGCGCCAGCAAAAGAGCCAGGACGACGCCCGGCAGTTTATTCACGAAAAGCTGAACGCCGCCATGTGGCTGGCGAAAAGCCTGGAGCAGCGGCGGCTGACCCTGATGCGCGTCACCCAGGCGATCGTCGAGATGCAGCGGGAGTTCTTCGATCGCGGCGTCCACTACCTGAAGCCGATGACGCAAAAGGAGATCGCCGAGCGGGTCAACCTGCACGAGTCGACCATCAGCCGCGCGACCAGCAACAAATACGTGCAGACGCCGCGGGGGATTTTCGAACTGAAGTACTTCTTTACGTCGGCGCTGTCGACGGCCAGCGGCCAGGCGGCCTCGTCGGAGAGCGTCAAGCGCCGGATCAAGGCGCTGATCGAACAGGAGGACCGGAAACAGCCGCTGTCGGACCAGAAGCTGGCCGAGATGCTGCTGCAGGAAGGGATCGAGATTTCCCGCCGGACAGTGGCCAAATATCGGGAAGAGATGATGATCCCCTCGTCGGCGAAGCGAAAGAGGTTTTGAGAGATGCATGCAGGCAAACCGTTTGAAATCGTGCTGTACGGGCGGAAACACTGTCATCTGTGCGAGCAGGTGGAGCAGTCGATCCGCCTTCTGGAGCAGGAGTTTCCGCTTCGCCTGACCGTGGTCGACATCGAGGCGGATGATGCGCTGCACGAGCGGTACATGCTGGTCATCCCCGTCGTGGAGATCGACGGGCAGGAGGCATTCCGCTCCGTCACCAGCGTGGTCACCTGGGAAGAACTGCGAGCGGAGCTGGTTCGCCGCTCGAGGTAACCGGCAACACGTCCCTCGGCTCTGGTGGGCTGAGGGACCTTGCATGTTTTTTACAGGTGTGCTACATTCAAAGGGAAGTGAGATTATTTTTTTGCTCCAACCGGGACAAAAAATGTATATACCGGGACAAAAAACGTCCCGGAACAAAAACAAGCAGACGAGGAAGAAGGCAGATGCGGCGTTTCATCGAGATGCAACAAAAACTGCTGCCCGACCTGGTTGACGTGATGCGGCAGCGGTACATGCTGCTTCGCTCGATCGATCACCTGCAGCCGATCGGCCGGCGCGCTTTGGCCCAGGAGCTCCAAAGCACGGAGCGCATCCTGCGCGCCGAGGTGGATCTGCTGAAGGAGACCGGGTTGCTTCACGTCACGGCAGCCGGGATGAGCTTGAGCGAAGAAGGACAGCGTGTGCTGGATGAGCTGGAACCGCTGGTCGGCGAACTGTTCGGCCTGACCGAGCTGGCGGAGCGGCTGCAGCGCGTGCTGGGCATCGCCGAAGTGATCGTCGTCCAGGGAAACGCCGACCATTCGCCCTGGGTCAAACAGGAGCTGGGACGCGTCGGAGCGCGCGTGCTGAAGCAGTACGTGCGGGAAGGGGACATCGTCGCCGTCACCGGCGGAACGTCGATTGCCAGCGTGGCCCAGCATCTGACGCCGGCCCCCGCGTTTAAAGGCGTCCAGTTTGTCCCGGCCCGCGGCGGCCTGGGCGAGCGGGTGGAGCTGCAGGCCAACACGCTGGCATCGGCGATGGCGGCCAAGACCGGCGGAACCTACCGGCTGCTGCACGTGCCGGATCGGCTGCATCCGGAAGCGCTGCAGAGCCTCTTGCGGGAACCTCAGATCAAAGAGGTTCTGGCCCTGCTGAAGCACGCCCGGATCGTCCTGCACGGCATCGGCGACGCCGTCACGATGGCGAGGCGGCGCAGCTACTCCGAAGCGGAGCTGCGCGAACTGGAACAGGCCGGGGCCGTGTCGGAAGCGTTTGGCTACTACTTTAACGAAGCGGGCGAGACGGTTCACCGCATGCCGACAATCGGCCTTCAGCTCGAGGACGTCAAAAAGGCGGAGGCGGTACTCTCCATCGCGGGCGGCGAGAGCAAGGCGAAAGCGATCCTTTCCTTTGCCAAACAGTCGTGCCAGAATGTACTCATCACGGACGAAGGGGCCGCGCGGGCCATTCTGTCCGCATGACTGCAGCGGAAGGAAGAGCGCTTCATGAACGTGCTGACAGTGCTCCCCGTCTTGTCGCTGATCGCCGGAATCGCGCTGAGCCTGAGTTTCGGCTTTCCGCTGTTTCTGGGGATGGTTTTCGCCATCTTGGTCACACTTGTTAGTGTAAATCGCCTTGGCTATTCCTGGAGGGAGCTGTTCGCGTTCGGCTGGGACGGCGTGAAGCAGACCAAACCGGTGCTGCTCATCCTGTTTCTGGTGGGGCTGCTCATCCCCCTCCTGATGATGGGGGGCACGATTCCCGCCATCATCTACTACGGGCTGTCCGTCGTCGACGTCCGCTGCCTGCTGGTTCTCTCCTTTCTCCTGACGGCGGCGACCAGCTTCCTGCTGGGCACCTCGGTGGGGACGCTGAGCACGATCGGCCTGTCGTTGATGGGGATCGCCCACACGGCCGGCGTGCCGGGCGGGATCGTGGGAGGCGCGCTGATCAGCGGCGCAATGGTGGGGGAACGGTTTTCCCCCATCTCCAGCAGCCGACTGCTGGTGTTGAGCAGCGTCAGCATGACGGAAGAGGAGGAGCGCCGCACCAACCGCCCCGCCCTGTTCACGGTGGGGGCGTGCGCGCTGTTGTTCCTGCTGATCGACCTGCTGCGCAGCCAGACGGGCGAAGCGGGAACGATCGGCTATTACCAGGAACTGCTGCGCCGGTTCTTTTCCGTCGGCTGGCTGCCGCTGGTTCCGCTGATTGTGCTGATCGGCTCGTTTGCCCTGCGGGTCAGGGCAATCCCGGCCCTGCTGTTCGGCATCGCCGCAGCCGCGGCGCTCGTGCTGGCGACCTCGCCGCTGGACGCCGGGACCATCGTCCGCTCCGTCCTGAGCGGATACGAGCTGCATTCCGGCACGCCGCTGGACCAACTGGTGCACGGAGGGGGGATGGCGTCCATCCTGAACGTGCTGGTGCTGATTAGCCTGGCCGGCTTTTTGAACGGCATCCTGAACAAGGCCAACCTGTTGGCCCCGTTGGTCGACCGCCTGATGGGGGAGACGAAGCGGCCGGCAGTCTTCGCCGGCAAGGCCGTACTGCTGTCCCTGCTGGTAGTCGCCATTAGCTGCAACCAGACGATTCCGCTGCTGGTGCTCGGCTCGACGCTGCTGGAGCGGTTCTCCCGGCTGGAAGCGGGAAAGGTGCTGCTCGGCCGGACGATGCTGGATTCGACGCTGGTGATGCCGGTGCTCATTCCCTGGAACGGCCTGGCGATGGTGATGGCCGTCACCTTGGGCGTGTCCACCGTCGAGACGTTGCCGTATTTGTTCTTTCCCCTGTTATTGCCGATTGTAACGATAGTCACTGCCCGTTCCTTTCAAACGGCGGGCGTTTTTGTAAAAACCAAGTAGAAAGCCATATGAGCGAGCAGGAGGTATTGTTATGGTAAAAGTGGGTATCAACGGATTTGGCCGCATCGGCCGCAACGTGTTTCGCGCAGCGCTGAACAACCCGAACGTGGAAATCGTCGCCGTCAACGACCTGACCGACGCGCAGACGCTGGCGCACCTGCTGAAGTACGACTCCGTACACGGCGTGCTGGACCTGGACGTGGAAGCGCGGGAAAACACGCTGATCGTCGGCGGCAAGGAAATCAAGGTGCTGGCGGAGCGCGATCCGGCGCAGCTCAAGTGGGCGGATTACGGCGTAGAGATCGTGGTGGAATCCACCGGCCGTTTCACCAAACGGGAAGACGCGGCGAAGCACCTGGAAGGCGGCGCGAAAAAGGTAATCATCTCCGCGCCGGCGACCAACGAGGACATCACGATCGTGATGGGCGTCAACGAGGACAAATACGATCCGCAAAAGCACACGGTCATCTCCAACGCGTCCTGCACGACCAACTGCCTGGCTCCGTTCGCCAAAGTGCTGCATGAGAAGTTCGGCATCGTGCGCGGCCTGATGACGACCGTTCACTCCTACACCAACGACCAGCAGATCCTTGACCTGCCGCACAAGGACCTGCGCCGTGCCCGTGCGGCTGCGACCAACATCATCCCGACCTCGACCGGGGCGGCCAAAGCAGTGGCGCTCGTGCTGCCGGAGCTGAAAGGCAAGCTGAACGGCTTTGCGATGCGCGTACCGACGCCGAACGTGTCCGTCGTCGACCTGGTGGCCGAACTGAAAACCAACGTGACGGTTGAAGACGTCAACCGCGTGCTGAAGGAAGCGGCGGAAGGCCCGCTGAAAGGCATCCTCGGCTACTCGGAAGAACCGCTGGTCTCCTCCGACTACAACGGCAACCCGGCCTCCTCCACAATCGACGCGCTGTCCACGATGGTACTGGAAGGCAACATGGTCAAAGTCGTCTCCTGGTACGACAACGAATGGGGCTACTCCAACCGCGTCGTAGACTTGTGCCAATTTGTTGCAGAACGTGGCTTGTAAAAAGTAAAATAGAACTGTTGTGAAAAAAGGGAGAGCGTCCTCTCCCTTTTTCCCATACGCTATTTTCCGAACATAAGCCATTCTTGTGGGGAGGATCGTTCATGAACAAGAAGTCTATCCGCGATGTGAACCTGGCAGGAAAGCGCGTTTTCTGCCGCGTCGACTTCAACGTACCGATGCAGGACGGCGTGATTACCGACGACACGCGTATCCGTGCCGCCCTGCCGACGATTCGGTTCTTGCTGGACGCAGGCGCCAAGGTGATTCTCGCCAGCCATTTCGGCCGTCCGAAAGGGCAGGTGGTCGAGGAGATGCGCCTCACGCCGGTTGCCGCCCATCTTTCCGCGCTGCTCGGCAAAGAGGTTAAAAAGCTGGACGACTCCGTCGGACCGGACGTGGAAGCGGCCGTCTCCAACATGCAGAACGGCGACGTGATCCTCTTGGAAAACGTGCGTTTCCATGCAGGTGAGGAAAAGAACGATCCCGAGTTGGCACAGCGCTTTGCGCAGTTGGCCGATGTGTTCGTCAACGACGCGTTTGGGGCCGCACACCGTGCCCATGCGTCCACGGCGGGCATCGCCCGGTACATACCGGCGGTGGCGGGCCTGTTGATGGAAAAGGAAATCCGCTTCCTGGGCGGCGCCCTGACCCGTCCGGAGCGTCCGTTTACGGCCATTGTCGGCGGCGCAAAGGTTAAAGATAAAATTGCCGTGATTGAAAACCTGCTGACCAAGGTGGACCATCTGATCATCGGCGGCGGCATGGCCAACACCTTCCTCAAGGCAAAAGGGTACGGCATCGGCGCCTCCCTCTGCGAGGACGACAAGCTGGATCTGGCCCGCTCGCTGATGGCACAGGCCGAGGAGCGCGGCGTCCAACTGCTGATGCCGGTGGATGTGGTGGTGGCGGACCGCTTCGCGCCTGACGCACAGAAACAGACCGTCTCCGTCGACGCGATTCCGGACGGATGGATGGCGCTCGATATCGGTCCGAAAACGGTGGAACTCTTCCGCGGCGTGATCGTCGATTCCCGCACGGTGGTGTGGAACGGGCCGATGGGCGTGTTTGAAATGGACGCGTTCGCCCAGGGGACGATTGGCGTGGCTCAAGCGATGGCCGCCTGCTCCGGCACGACGATCATCGGCGGCGGCGACTCCGTGGCGGCTGTGGAGAAAGCGGGCGTGGCGGAGCAGATGACGCACATTTCCACCGGCGGCGGCGCTTCCCTGGAATTCATGGAAGGCAAGGAGCTGCCCGGCGTGGCCGTGCTGCAGGACAACGAATAAGGAGGGAGATTCCTCTGAGAACCCCAATTATCGCTGGAAACTGGAAGATGCACAAAACGATTGCCGAAGCCGTCCGCTTTGTCCAAGAGGCGAAAGCGGGCAGCGCTGAGGCTGGCGTGGAACAGGTGATTTGCGCGCCGTTTACGGCTCTGGCCGCTCTGGCGGAGGCGCTCAAGGGCACACCGATCGCCCTGGGGGCGCAAAACGTTCACTTCGAGGAGCAGGGCGCCTTTACCGGCGAGATCAGCCCGCTGATGCTCAAGGAGATCGGCGTCCGCTACGTCATCATCGGCCACTCGGAACGGCGCCAGTATTTCAATGAAACGGACGAGACCGTCAACAAAAAGGTGCTGGCCTCCCTGAAACACGGCCTGAAGCCGATCGTCTGCGTGGGCGAAAGCCTGGAGCAGCGGGAGGCGGGCGAGACCGCTGCGGTCGTGCGCAGGCAGACCGAAGCGGCGCTGGCCGGCGTGGAGGCCGCGCAGATGGCGGACGTGGTGATCGCCTACGAACCGATCTGGGCGATCGGTACGGGCAAATCGTCCACGGCGGAAGACGCCAACGAGACGATCGCGATCATCCGCGGCGCGATCGCCGAGCGGTTTGGCCAGGCGGCTGCCCAGACCGTGCGCATCCAGTACGGCGGCAGCGTGAAGCCGGAGAACATCGACAGCTTCATGGCGCAGCCGGACATTGACGGAGCGCTGGTGGGCGGCGCCAGCCTGACGGCGGAAAGCTACCTGCAGTTGGTGGCCGGAGCCGCCGGACAGCGTCAGTCGTAAGGAGGGGAGTCAGATGGCACATCGACCCAAACCGGTCGCACTCATCATTCTGGACGGCTTTGCGCTGCGGGAGGAAACCTACGGCAATGCCGTGGCGCAGGCCAACAAGCCCAACTTTGACCGCTATTGGCAGCAGTATCCCCACGCCACGCTGCAGGCGAGCGGACTGGCTGTCGGGCTGCCGGAGGGGCAGATGGGCAACTCCGAAGTCGGCCACCTGAACATCGGGGCAGGCCGCGTGGTGTACCAGGATTTGACCCGGATCACCAAAGAGATTCGCGAAGGCGCCTTTTTCGAAAACGAAACGCTGATTGGCGCATTCCGCCACGCCAAGGAACACGGCAAGCAGGTGCACCTGTTCGGCCTGATTTCCGACGGCGGCGTGCACAGCCACATCGAGCATTTGTACGCGCTCCTGGAGCTGGCCAAACGGCAGAACGTCGACCGCGTCTTCATCCACGGCTTCCTCGACGGGCGTGACGTGGCCCCGGACAGCGCCGTCGGCTACATCGAAGAACTGCAGGCCAAAATCGCCGAGATCGGCGTGGGCAGGATTGCCACGGTGCAGGGACGCTACTACGCGATGGACCGCGACAAGCGCTGGGAGCGGATCGAAAAGGCGTACCGGGCGATGGTGTACGCGGACGCGCCGGCTTACACCGACCCGATTCAGGCGGTCAAGGAATCGTACGAGAAGTCGATCATGGACGAGTTTGTGATGCCGACGGTGATCGTGGACGAGCAGGGCAAGCCGGTCACCACCATCCAGAGCGGCGATTCCATCATCTTTTTCAACTTCCGGCCGGACCGCGCGATCCAGATTTCGCAGGCGTTTACCAACGACGACTTCCGCGGCTTCGACCGGGGGGAAGGGCATCCGCGCAACCTCCACTTCGTCTGCCTGACGCATTTTTCCGAGACGGTGAACGGCTATGTGGCCTACAAGCCGACCAACCTGGACAACACGCTGGGCGAAGTGCTGGCACAGTACGGATTGAAGCAGCTTCGCATCGCGGAGACGGAAAAATACCCGCACGTCACCTTCTTTTTCAGCGGCGGGCGGGAGCAGGAGTTTCCCGGCGAGACGCGCATCCTGATTCCGTCGCCAAAAGTGGCCACCTACGACCTGAAGCCGGAGATGAGCGCGCCGGAAGTCACCGAGGCGGTGCTGAAAGAGATCGAAGCGGAGCGTTTCGACGCGATCATCCTCAACTTCGCCAACTGCGACATGGTGGGTCACTCCGGCAAAATGGAACCGACGATCAAGGCGGTGGAGACCGTGGACGAGTGCCTCGGCAAAGTGGTGGACGCGATTCTCGCCAAGGGCGGCGCGGCGATCATCACGGCCGACCACGGCAACGCCGACCTGATGCTGGATGAAGCGGGACGTCCGATTACGTCCCACAGCACCTTCCCCGTGCCGGTGATCGTCACGAAGGAAGGCGTGACACTGCGGGAGGACGGCATTTTGGCCGACCTGTCGCCGACCATGCTGGAGCTTTTGGGCCTGCCGCAGCCGGCGGAAATGACCGGGAAATCGCTGATCGCCAAGTAAACGGCAGCGAGTGACGAGCAAGGCGCACCCGCTAGGCCAACGACGAACGCCGCACCCGCGAGTCCCAGGCTGGTGCGGGGTTCTCCATCATAATAAAGGAGATGGTCACAATGACGATGATTACCGACATTTACGCACGCGAAATCATGGACTCCCGCGGCAATCCGACCGTGGAAGTGGAGGTATTTCTGGAAGACGGCTCCATGGGCCGCGCCGCCGTTCCGTCCGGCGCATCCACAGGCGCGTACGAAGCAGTGGAACTGCGCGACGGTGACAAGAGCCGCTACCTCGGCAAAGGGGTACTGAAAGCGGTGGAGAACGTCAACGAGATCATCGCGCCTGAGCTGATCGGCATGGACGCGATGGACCAAGTGGGCATCGACACGGCGATGATCCAACTGGACGGCACCCCGAACAAAGGCAAACTGGGCGCCAACGCGATTCTCGGCGTCTCCATGGCAGTCGCCCGCGCCGCAGCCGCGTCCCTGGGCGTTTCCCTCTACAACTACCTGGGCGGCTTCAACGCCAAGACGCTGCCGGTGCCGATGATGAACATCCTCAACGGCGGCAAGCACGCGGACAACACGGTGGACATCCAGGAGTTCATGGTGATGCCGGTCGGAGCCGAATCGTTCAAGGAAGCGCTGCGCATGGGGGCGGAGATTTTCCACTCGCTGAAAAAGGTGCTCGCCGCCAAGGGCATGAACACGGCGGTAGGGGACGAGGGCGGCTTTGCTCCCAACCTGAAGTCCAACGAGGAAGCGATCACCACCATTCTGGAAGCGATCAAGGCCGCTGGCTACGAGCCGGGCAAAGACGTCTTCCTGGCGCTGGACGTGGCCGCTACCGAAATGTACAAGGACGGCAAGTACCACTTTGAAGGAGAAGGCGTCGTGAAGACCACGGAAGAAATGATCGCCTTCTACGAAGACCTGGTGAGCAAGTACCCGATCATCTCCATCGAAGACGGTCTCTCCGAAGACGACTGGGACGGCTGGAAAGTGCTGACCGAGCGCCTCGGCGGCAAAGTGCAGCTCGTCGGCGACGACCTGTTCGTGACCAACACCGAGCGTCTGGCGCGCGGTATCGAAAATGCGACCGGCAACTCCATCCTGGTGAAAGTAAACCAGATCGGTACGCTGACCGAAACCTTTGACGCCATCGAGATGGCGAAACGGGCCGGCTACACGGCGGTCATCTCCCACCGCTCCGGCGAAACGGAAGACTCCACCATCGCCGACATCGCGGTTGCGACCAACGCCGGCCAGATCAAGACGGGGGCTCCGTCCCGCACGGACCGCGTGGCCAAGTACAACCAACTGCTGCGCATCGAAGACGAGCTGGGCGACACCGCACGTTTCGGCGGCCGCGCCGCTTTCTACAACCTGAAGAAGTAAGCGCAGCAATCGGAAATGCAAAAAAGGTGCGTTCCCTGACAGGGAAGGCACCTTTTTTGTTCGCTTATCGCCGCTGTCGATTCTCTTGTTGTTCCATGAGTTTGTCGAGCTTTTGTTCGATGCGCGTGAGACTGTCGCGTTTGTCCGCCTGGCGCTGCAGCAGCTTGCGAATAAACAGCGCCAGCGCAACGCCGAACAGGGCAATCAGCGCAAACATGACCAGCAAAAGCAGCAACCCGGGAAAACCCACACTGGACAAAGGGAGAATCTCCTTTCCGCCTCGCGAATGTGTACCGTTTGTCCTTCATTGTAACGTTTCGGCTGGCGGGTGTCATGCCGTTTTTTGTGCCGATTTTTCGGCGCCGAGTCTACGCGTGAACCTTCTGTCTCGGCTCGGCGACAGCGGTCAACCGGCTTCTGCTGAACGGGATGCACATCGGCGTGCCGTAGAGCGGATCGTGAGTGATCTGGCACTCCATCTGAAACACGTGGCGGACCATTTCTTCCGTCATGACCTCGTCCGGGCTGCCCTCGGCGTACACGCTCCGGTTGTGCACGGCGACGATGTGGTGGGCATAGCGGCAGGCCAGATTCAAGTCGTGCAGCACCATGACGATCGTACGCTGTTCCGTCCGGTTCAGCTCGTACAGCAGGTCGAGGATCTCGATTTGGTGCGCCATGTCCAGGTAGGTGGTCGGTTCGTCCAACAGGATGGTCTCCGTCCCCTGGGCCAGGGTCATGGCGATCCAGGCACGCTGCCGCTGTCCGCCCGACAGCGAGTCGACGGGATGGTGGGCCAGTTCGGTCAGTTGGGTGGCTGCCAGCGCTTTGGTCACCATCCGTTCGTCTTCCTCCGACCACTGCTGCAGCCAGCTCTGGTACGGATAGCGCCCCTGCTTGACGAGCTGCAGGACGGTCAAGCCTTCCGGCGCTGTCGGCCCTTGCGGCAGGATCGCCAGCCGCTTGGCCACTTCCTTGGTCGACTGCTTGGCGATCGACTCGCCGTCGAGCAGGATCGCCCCCTGCTTGGGCTTCAACAGCCGGGCGAGCGAGCGCAGCAAGGTGGATTTGCCGCTGCCGTTGCTGCCGATGAAGACCGTGATCTGCCCGCGCGGGATGCGCAGATCGAGCGCTTCGATGATATTCCGTTCTCCGTAGGACAACGTCAACTGACGGGTTTCCAAGGCATGCACGCTGCTTCTCTCCTTTCAGCTTACCGGTTTCGGTTTTTGTAGAGCAGGTAGATGAAAAACGGTGCCCCTACCGCCGAGGTAAAGACGCCGACAGGGATGTCGATCGGGGAAAAGGCCGTTCGCGCAATCAGATCGGCAATCAAGAGGATCAGGCTGCCGACCAGGGCCGAAACCGGCAGGGCGCCTCCAAACGAGGGGCCAACCAGCATTTTGGCGATGTGCGGCGCCAGCAGGGCGACAAAGCTGATTTCCCCGCCGACGGAGACGGCCGCCCCGGTTAACGCGGCGCAGATGATCAAAAGCGCAAAGCGGTCGAACTGAACCAGGCTGCCCACGCTCGTCGCCACCTCGTCGCCCAACTGCTGGACGTTGACGCGGCGGGCGAGCAGCGCAGCCAGCGCGATCAGGCCGACAACCCACGGGCCGATCATCTTCACATCGTTCCAGTCGACGCCGTAGATGCTGCCGGTGAGCCACAGGGTGGCCTTGTTCTGCAGGACAAACGGACTGAACAGGATCAGCACCGTGATCACCGCGCTGGCGGCGATTTTGATGCCCACGCCGATGAGCACCAGCCTCAGCGGCGTCACCCCTTTTTTCCAGGCGAGCGCGTACAGGATGAACGTCGTCAGCGTCGCTCCCAGAAACGCGAAGGGGGGAAGCCATTGAATGCTGGCCGATTCAAAGTAGAGCAGGAAGGAGACGGCCGCAACCGCAGCACCTCCCGTTACCCCGAGAATGTCGGGCGCAGCCAGGGGATTGCGGACGATCCCCTGCAGAATGGCCCCGGCCGCTCCCAGAGCGGCCCCCACCAACAGGGCGATGACGACGCGGGGGAGACGGAACTGCATTACGATCAGCGCATCCTGTTCCTCTCCCATCCCCAGAAACGCCTTCAGGACGTTGAGGGGAGAGATGTTCATTTCGCCCATCCCCAGGCTGACTACCGTGACGGCTCCGGTCAGCAGCAGGCAGACAGCAGCGTACAGCAGCGTTTTCTTGTGAATGTGAAAGGAAAAGGAGCCTTTCTTGTTGCGCAGCGGCAGATACGACTTCATTTCTTCTCCAGCCCCTTTCTCGCCACGTAGATGAAGAACGGGATGCCGACCAGAGCGGTCATCGCTCCGATGGGCACCTCTGCAGGCTTGGCGATGAAACGGGCGGCGATGTCCGCTGCGAGCAGGATGGCGGAACCGAGGATGCCGCTGTACAAGAACACCCACCGCGTGTTCAGCCCGACCAGATAGCGGGCGAGGTGCGGCGTGACCAGTCCGACAAAGCCAATCGGCCCTGCCACGGCGACCGAACTGCCGGAAAGCAGGACGATCACCACGCCGGTCATGACTTTTACCAGCAGGGTCCGCTGCCCCAGTCCCTTGGCGACGTCATCGCCCATCAGCAGGGTCTGGATCGGACGGGCGAGCAGGAAGGCTCCCACCCAGGCCGCCACCATGTACGGAAAGACGGCTTGCAAAAACTCCAGCTTGCGTCCCCCCACCGAACCGGACAGCCAGAACAGCACTTCGTCCAGCGCCTTTTCGTTCAGGACGAGCATGCCGTGCCGGGCGGATGCGGCCAATGCGGTGATGGCTGCGCCGGCCAGCGTCAGCTTTACCGGCGTCAGGCCGTCGCGTCCCAGCGATCCCAAGAGGTAGACGACGAGTCCGCTGACCGCCGCTCCCAAAAAGGAGATCCAGGTAAACGCGGTAAGGGAACTGATGCCGACAAACGTCACCGCAAACACGACGAACAGGGCGGCCCCGGCATTGAGGCCGAACAGTTCGACGTCGGCCACCGGGTTTCGCGTCAGCGACTGCAGCAGCGCGCCGGCGATGCCCAGACTGGCTCCGACGGCCAGGGCATTCAGCACCCGCGGGACGCGAACTTCCTTGATGACGATGTGTTCATTGGAACCGTTAAAGTGCGTGTAGGCGTCGATCGCCGTCTGCCAACTGGTGTCGATGACGCCGAAGACGAGGCTGGCGTAGCTCAAATATAAAAGAAGGAACAGTCCGATACAGACGCCAGCGATTTTGAGCGGATTGTTGTGCAGTAACGATTTCATGATCTTCATCCTTGGGTGACGATTTCTACTCGTTTCACATTCCAGTGTAGTTCTTGCAGGAGTGCATTGTCAATGATTTTGAGATTCATTATCACCGTTCGTGTAGGAAAAAAGTCAGTGTGTATATATAGGAAAGGAGACATTCCGGCACAGCAGCCGGCAGTCGGCCGCTCGGGCGGCAGCGGAAATGGAATTTCACGTCTGGCCTGAGGCGAGCAGGCGGGAGAAAGCGGGAAAGAGCAATGCCGGGAAAAAACGGAACGCGGTAAAAGCCTCAAGGCGTTCAGGGCGGACGATGCGATCGGAAACAGGCACAAACATGATGGTGAGATTCATTATCATTTTCCTGTTGACTTCGTCCGACCGTGGTAGTAGGATATTGGGTGTAAATGATTTTAATTCTCATTATCATCATGGAAGGGAGTCAATTGCATGTTTACTCGTACATACCGAACGGTACGCGGCAAAGCGTTTTTTGCCCTGCTGATGGCCCTCCTGCTGATCGTCACCGGCTGCGGCGGCGGACAGCAGGCAGCTGACCAAAAGCCGGCCGAACAGGCAGCAGGCAGCTCCGATCAATCCTACACCGTGAAACACGCGATGGGGGAAACCACGATCAAAGGCACCCCGCAGCGCGTAGTCGTCCTCACCTCGCAGGGGGTGGAAACGCTGGTGGCCCTGGGTGTTAAACCTGTGGGTGCGGTCGGTTCCTGGACTGACCCAACCACCTTTTACGATTTCGTAAAACCGCAGCTCGAGGGCACCAAAACGGTTGGTACCGAATCCCAGCCGAACCTGGAAGCGATCGCGGCGCTGAAGCCGGACCTGATCCTCGGCATGAAGTTCCGCCACGAAAAGATTTACCAGCAGCTGACTGCCATCGCGCCGACCGTCTTCGTGGAAGAACCGCGCGGCGACTGGAAAGAAAACTTCATGCTGTACGCGGAAGCGCTCAACAAGAAAGCGGAAGGCGAAAAAGTGCTGGCCGATTGGAACAAGCGCATCGAAGAGTTCAAGGCAAAAGTGGGCGACAAGGCGAAGACCAAAGTCTCTCTCGTTCGCTTCATGCCCGGCCGTGTACGCATCTACTACAATGACACGTTCGCCGGCACGATCCTGAAAGACCTGGGCGTAGCCCGTCCGGAATCGCAAAACAAAGACGAATTCGCCGCCGAAGTGACCAAAGAGCGGATTCCGGAAATGGACGGCGACATCATGTTCTACTTCTCCTACGAGACGGGAGACGGCGAAGCGACCAAGCTGGAAAAAGAGTGGACCAACGATCCGCTGTGGAAAAACCTGAACGTGGTGAAAAACAACAAGGCGTTCAAGGTGGACGACACGATTTGGAACACCTCTGGCGGCGTAATCTGCGCCAACAAAGTGGTGGACGAACTGGAGAAATACCTGCTCCAACAGTAAAAACAGCATGTGAGGTACGGCATGCTGCCGGAAATGATTCCGGCAGCATGTTGCTTCATTGTGCGGTCGGCCTTCCCCATATGCGAAAGGAAAGACGCCGACGTGATTCATGCCCTATGCGAAAAAACGATGCATGATCAATCGTTGGACAGTTTTGTCAAATTATGCTATTGATTTTTCAATATTGATAATATTGGGGGGATAATCATGATACGTCGAATATTCGTCTTTGTTCTACTCACCGTTTTCGCCGCTATGACCGCCGCCTGCGGCGGGACAACCCCAACCACACAGACGGACGGGCCTACATCAAACACGGCGGGAACGGAACAGCCCAAGGCTTCTGCATCGCCGGGTGAAGTCAACATTTTTACCGCGCGGCATTACGAGGTCGACGACAAGCTTTACGCCACATTCACCGAGCAAACCGGAATCAAGGTCAATGTAGTCAAAGGCACCGCGGAAGAATTGATCGAGCGTCTGAAGCGTGAAGGTGCGAGCACGAGCGCGGACCTGTTCATCACGGTGGACGGAGGCGTGCTGAACAAGGCCAAGGAAGCCGACGTGCTCCAACCGTTGCAATCTGACGTTGTGAATCAAAACGTTCCCGAAAAACTCCGCGACAAGGAGAACTACTGGGTCGGATTGTCCACGCGGGCGCGCGTGATCGTCTATCATCCGGATCGGGTCAAACCCGAAGAATTATCCACTTACGAGGATTTGGTGAACGAAAAATGGAAGGGCCGCATTCTGGTTCGTTCCTCGAACAACTTGTATAACCAGTCTCTGCTCGCTTCTCTCATTGAGCTGAACGGCGAGGAAGCGGCGGAACAATGGGCGAAAGGCATTGTGGCCAACATGGCCCGTCCACCGGAAGGCAGCGACCGGGATCAGGCCAAGGCGGTCGTTGCAGGCATCGGCGATATCGCCATCATGAACACGTACTATGTCGGGCTGCTCATCAACTCCAAGGATCCGGAAGAAGCCAAGGTCGGCAAGACGATTCGCGTCTTCTTCCCGAACCAGCAAACGACCGGAACGCACGTCAACATCAGCGGCATCGGACTGACCAAGCACAGCAAAAACAAGGAAAATGCGATCAAACTGGTCGAATACCTGACCGGTCCGGAAGCGCAGAAGATAGCGTCCGAAGAGAACTTTGAATACCCGGTAAATCCGCAGGCCGAAAAGGCGGATCTGCTGAAATCGTGGGGCGATTTCAAAATGCAGGAGATCGATTTTGCGGCGCTCGGCCGGAACAATCCGAAAGCGGTCCAGATTTTTGATAAAGCGGGCTGGAAGTAAGCATGCGCATGCGGACGTTGAAGCGAAACATCCAGAGATACGGTAACGGATGGTTGTGGATCAGCTTGATCGGGGCAGTGGTCATACCGCTGCCCATTCTTCATATCGTCAGTTCGCTTTTTCAAAAACCGAACGACAATTGGGCGCACATCAAAGAATACCTGCTGCTCAAATATGCGCTGAATTCGCTGCAGCTCGTCCTGTGGACGGGAGCACTGACTGTCGTGATCGGCATCACGCTGGCTTGGCTGATAACCGCTTACGACTTTCCGCTCCGGCGGTTTTTCAACTGGGCGCTGACGCTTCCCCTGGCCGTACCTCCCTACATCGCGGCCTATACGTACAGCACCATGTTCGGTTATACAGGCGTCGTCCAGTCGACGCTGCGCAACCATTTCGGCCTTGTCCTCCCGCAGGAGTGGTTCAACCTGATGTCCATGCGGGGCGCGGTGTTTATTTTCACTTTGTTTTTGTATCCGTACGTTTATCTCATGACCCGGACGTTTCTGGAACGTCAGTGCGCTTCCTATGTGGAAAGCGCGAGATTGCTCGGGCAAAAACCGCTTGGGATTTTCGTGCGGGTGGTTTTGCCGCTTTCACGGCCAGCCTTGGCAGCGGCGGCGGCACTGGTCGTTTTCGAAGTGCTGAGCGATTATGGGGTATCAAGCTATTTTGGCATTCCCACCGTATCGGTCGCCATTTTCCGAACCTGGTTTGGCATGTACGATCTCGATTCGGCATCGCGTCTGGCTGCGTGGCTGATGGCGGTGTTAATCGGGCTGCTCATTGTCGAACGCCTGCTCAGAAAGCGCCAATCCTTCAGCCCCTCGACCAGCAAAACGAGACCGCTCAAGCTGAAAGCATTGCGGGGAGTTTCCGCGCTGGCGGCGGTTTTGTTCTGTTTGTTCATCTTTTCTCTAGCCTTTCTGATTCCTGTCCTGCAGTTGATCACATGGGCGGGATGGACGTATGACGAAGTGCTGACGCCTGCGTTCTGGGATTTGATCAGGAGCACGCTTTTCGTGTCGCTGGCCGCCGCGGCGATCGTCATGATGTTGTCCGCCGTCGTCGCCAACACCTGTCGGCATCTGCCGGTTTGGCTCTCCGTTTTGCTGTCCAGAGTCGTGACTTCGGGTTATTCGATACCGGGAACGATTGTTGCGATCGGGATTTTGGCGCTGTTTACCGCAATCGATCATGCGCTTTCCCCGGTTTACGCGCGGATCGGGCTCGGGGAGGACCGGCTCGTGCTTAGCATGTCCGTAGCCATGCTGATTTGCGGATATGTCGTCCGCTTTATGGCGATCGGTTACAACGCGGTGGAAACCGGATTCGAAAAAACGGGCAAAACGTATACGGAAGCGGCACGGGTGATGGGGCTGGGGATGACGGAAACGTTTTTCCGGGTCGATCTTCGCTTCATCGCGGGATCGCTGGGAAGCGGATTGATTCTTACTTTTGTGGAAATTGTCAAAGAACTTCCGCTCGCCCTGCTGTTGAGACCGTTCAATTTCGACACGCTGGCCACCAAAGTATACCAGTACGCTGGCGACGAACAGATTATCGAAGCCTCGATTCCGTCGCTGTGCATTATCGGGATCAGCCTGATATCAGTGGTTGCCATTCACCACTTCGGGAGGAGGTCGAACTCATGACATTCGTTCGCATCGAAAACCTGTCCTTCGAATACCGCAAAACCCCGGTATACGATCGTTTCTCCTTTTCGATGGCCAAAGGGGAAATTGTGGGCTTGATTGGAGAGAGCGGAAGCGGGAAAAGTACGCTGCTCCGGCTGATCGCCGGATTGGAAACGCCGTCGCATGGGACAATTGTGCTCGATGGTCGAACCGTAGTCGACGACCGCACGTTCGTTCCTCCCGAAAAACGCGGCGTCGGCATGGTTTTTCAGGATTACGCACTGTTTCCGCATTTGACCGTGGCGAAAAACATTACGTTCGGACTTAACCACCTGTCCAGGAGAGAGAGAAACCTCCGTTTGGCCGAAATGCTCGATCTCGTTCAGCTTGCCGGCTTGGAAAACCGGTATCCCCACGAATTGAGCGGCGGCCAGCAGCAGAGAGTCGCGCTCGCCCGGGCCATTGCGACCAAACCTTCCCTGTTACTGCTCGACGAGCCGTTCAGCAATCTGGACGCTGGATTAAAGGAGACGATTCGAGCGGAACTGCGCGACATTCTGCGAAAGGCCGGCATGACATGTCTGTTGGTCACCCACGATGTCCGGGATATCGAGGCGATTTGCGACCGGGCTGTCAGCATATCGCCTGCGCGCGTGTCCGCCCGCGCCTGACGATCGGACGAATGTCCTCGCCGAGTCTGCTTCATCAGCCATTCGATCAGGATTGGGATGTCCCCTTGGCTCCTGAATTCAAGAAAGCCTCACTCGAAGTGATGGTATCCCCGCTTTACGTCTACAGCAAAGAGTAAACTCTTTTGCTGTAGACTTGGTGGGGATTTTTCTTTAGGTAAATTCGCTTCCTGAAGAATACCTTCCACACGCGGAAAACGTTCGTTAATTGGTCAGCCGTAGAAAAAAAGCTGCCGTCGCAAGGAGGGCAGCATCGTTTGAACGCGTCACGGACGCAGCATGGATTCGCGGGTAAACCAGAGCCGGTAGCAAAGCAGGCTGACCAACACGGCCGAAATCGCCGCAGACGAGGAAAACGCGAACATGATCAGAATCTGGTAGCGGACGGCATCGATCGGATTGGCCCCGGCGATGATCATGCCGGTCATGGTGCCGGGAAGCTGCACCAGCCCGATCGTTTTCATCGTGTCGAAGGTGGGGATCATGCTGGCCGTTACCGCCCGTTTCAACACGTCGTGAATCGCCTGCCGCTTGTTTGCGCCCAGGCAGAGCAACGTCTCGATCTCACCGCGGGCGGTTTCCGTTTCACGCTTCATGTGATTGAGAAACAGGCCGCTGACCATCATGGCATTGCCGATGATCATGCCGGAGATCGGGATCAGGTACTGCGGTGTGGGTTCCACCAAACGGAACAGCAGCAGCAGCCCCATCGTCACCGTCGCCGTTATCGTCAGCGCGACGGCGATGCGCCAGAGTACCCCCGGCAGCCGGTCCCCCCGGCGCGAGGCGTTCCAGGAGGCGACGGCGATCATCATGACGAGCACCAGCGCCAGGTAGACGGGGTGGTCGGCGTGAAACACAACCTGCAGCACGTACCCGATCACCAGCAGTTGGACGGCGCAGCGGACCGTGCTGACGGCGATCTCCTTTTCCAGGCCGAGCTTCTGCCAGAGGGAGAGCAGCAGCGCGATCAGGACAAACGAGAACGACAGCCACAGCGACATCGATGACATTCCAATCCCTCCTATCCCTCTTGGATGGCGGCGGCCAAAAATCGGCGCGCCTCCTCAGTGGTGGGAGCGTCAAAAAACAGATCGCTCGGCGCATCCTCCAGCAGCCGGCCGTCTGCCATGAACCAGACCCGCTGGCCGACGGAGCGCGCCTGCTCCCAGTCGTGCGTAATCCAGATGAGCGTGGTGCCCTCACGGCGGTGCAGGTCGGCCAGCAGCCGCTCGGTCGCCTGTTTGCTGAGCGCATCCAGCGAGGCGGTCACTTCGTCCAGCAGCAGTACGGCCGGCTGCAGCAGCAGCGAGCGGACCAACGCCACGCGCTGTTTTTCCCCGCCGGAGAGCTGGTCGGCCGGTTTGGCCCAATCCAGTCCGCCCAGTCCCAGCTGCTCCATCCATTCCCGGGCCCGATCGGCGGGAAAGGAGCGCTGGTGCAGGCGGCTGACCGTCCGCAGGTTGTCCTCCACGCTGCCGGGCAGCATGACCGGATGCTGGGAGACGTAGCTCATCGTCATGCGCCAGCGCTCCGGCGTCCATTGTTCCGGGGGTTTTCCCGCCAGCCGGACGGTCCCGCTGTCCGGGCGGGTGAGCAGGGCCAGGATGCGCAGCAGGGTGCTTTTGCCCTGTCCCGACTTCCCCAGGATGTGGATGATGGCCGGTTCTTCCACCACGGCCGACAGGTCGGCAAACAGCCAGCCGTCCGGCTGCGACGCCGACCGTTTGCCCAGTTGTTCCAGTTCCAGCAGCGGGGCCATCTGCCGTTCCTCCTCTCGAGAAATGAGAAAACACCGGAGAAGTCTCCGGTGTGTAACGCCCGTGGCTGCCTATGTATTTACTTGTGCTGAGCCAGCCACTCGGCAACTGCTTTGATTTCCGGTTGTTTTTTCAAGATGCCGGGGGGCATGCCGCCTTTCCCGTCCTTGATGATTTTCGCAATATCGTCCGCGCTGTACTTGCTGCCTGCTTTGGTCAGGTTCGGGCCGACAATTCCTTCCAGGTTTTGGCCGTGACAGGATGCACAGTTTTGCTTGTACACGGCTTCCGCGTCAATGTTGGCCGTTGGCGCTCCGCCACCTTGGGCCTCTTCGCCGTGTTTCGGCGGGAAAATGGCGGAACCGACAAGAGCAATAAGAAAAACGAGAAACAAGATACCAAACGAAGTAAAAAAGGCCTTCGCGGAGTCAACCACGTCATTTTGATTCATGTCTTTTTTGTTGGAACCAGCCATGTAACTAGGACCTCCTACGGCAAGTATAACGGTACAACTGCAATTTTACGGCAAAATCGTGACAGTTGCAAGGAAACGGAAAAACAGACAAAGAACGTACACAATTTTTGGATAAAAAACGGTCAATCAACCAGGGTTGCTGATCCGATCCAACTGTGGTAGAGTGGAAGTAATGGTTTCTTCACGTATGGGAAATTCGCTTTGAGGTGAATACACATGGTATTGGCTGCGAAAATCTTACTTGTGATCGCAAGTATTGGCTTAATTCTTGTCGTGCTGCTGCAGTCCGGAAAAAGCGCCGGTCTCTCCGGTGCGATCGGCGGCGGCGCGGAACAACTGATGGGCAAGCAGAAGGCCCGCGGAATTGACGCCCTGCTCGGCAAACTGACGGTTGTGTTTGCCGTGTTGTTCATGGTGTTTGCCATTCTGCTCGGGTACTTCTTGAGAAGCGGTGCGTAACATACGACTCGCCAAAGGCAGCAAGTTTGACTTGCTGTCTTTTTTCTATTAGGATTGCCTACGGCTAGGATTGCCTACGGCGAAATCGGAGAATACTGAATACTATATAGAAGAGGAAAAGTCGCGGCAACGTATGCGCGGCAAAGGAGGGTACGGAATGAAAGAACAGGACATCCTCGCGTTCATGCGGGAACAGGCGTATCACCCCATGACCGTGAAGGAGCTGGAGGAGGCGTTTGGACTGGCCGACTCCGAGGCGTTTAAAGAACTGGTCAAAACGCTGAACGCGTTGGAAGAGCGGGGCGAAATCGTGCGGACGCGAACCAACCGCTACGGCGTGCCGGAAAAAATGAACCTGGTGCGCGGCCGGCTGCAAAGCCATCCCAAAGGGTTCGGGTTTGTCATCCCTGACACGCCCGGAGAGGACGACATTTACGTCCATGCCAACGACATGAACGGCGCCATGCACGGCGATACGGTCCTGGTGCGGGTGGAAAAGAAAACGGGCGGCAACCGCCTGGAGGGGCGGATCATCCGCATCGTGGAGCGCGGCGTGACGGAAGTGGTCGGAACGTTCAAGGACGAAACGTACTACGCCTACGTCATTCCCGATGAGAAACGGATCGGCAGGGACATCTTCATCCCGAAAACGGCCTACAACGGGGCGGTGGACGGGCACAAGGTCGTCGTCAGGATCGTCCGCTACCCGGAAGGACGCGCCAACCCGGAAGGCGAAGTGATCGAGATCCTCGGGCACAAAAACGACCCGGGCGTGGACATTCTCTCGATCATCCGCAAGTATGGCCTGCCGGAAGCGTTCCCCGCCGACGTGCTGGCCGAGGCGGAAGCGGTGCCGGACGAAATCTCCGAGGAGGAGATCAAGGGCAGGCGCGACCTGCGCGACCGGATGATGGTAACCATCGACGGCGCGGATGCGAAAGACCTGGACGACGCGGTCTCGCTGGAGAAGCTGCCCAACGGCAACTACCTGCTGGGCGTCCACATCGCCGACGTCAGCTACTACGTCCGGGAACATTCCGCGCTGGATCAGGAAGCGTATCGGCGCGGCACCAGCGTCTATCTCGTGGACCGGGTGATCCCCATGCTGCCGCACCGCCTGTCCAACGGCATCTGCAGCCTCAACCCCAAGGTGGACCGCCTGACGATCACCTGCGACATGGAGCTGGATGCGGAGGCCAACCTGGTCACCTACGACATCTACCTCAGCGTCATCCGCACCAACGAGCGGATGACCTACACGGATGTGCGCAAGATTTTGGAAGAGAACGACGAAGCGCTGATCGAAAGGTACAGCGAGCTGGTGCCGATGTTCCGCCTGATGGAGGAGTTGGCCCGCAAGCTGCGCGCCAAGCGGATGCGCCGCGGCGCGATCGACTTTGACTTCCGCGAGGCGAAAATTTACGTCAACGAAGAGGGGACGCCGACGGAGATCGGCTTCCGCACGCGATCCATCGCCGAGTCGATCATCGAGGAATTCATGCTGGCGGCCAATGAAACCGTGGCGGAGCACTTCCACTGGATGAAACAGCCGTTTATGTACCGGGTGCACGAGGAGCCGAACCCGGAAAAACTGATGGCCTTCATGGAGTTTGTCACCAACTTCGGCTACGCCGTGCGCGGCAAGGGCAACTCCGTCCACCCGCGCGCCCTCCAGCAGCTTCTGGAGGAGGTGAAAGGGACGCCGGAGGAGGTCATCATCAGCACGGTGATGCTGCGCTCGATGAAGCAGGCGCGCTACGACGCGGAAAGCCTGGGTCACTACGGCCTGGCGACCGACTTCTACACGCACTTTACCTCCCCGATCCGCCGCTACCCCGACCTGATCGTCCACCGGCGGATTCACGAGTGGCTGGAGAACCGCGAGCTGTCCGAAAAGCGGTTGGCCTATTGGGTGGAGCAGATGCCGATCATTGCGGAACACGCGTCCCAGCGCGAACGCATCGCCGTGGACGCCGAGCGGGAAACGGACGATTTGAAAAAAGCGGAGTACATGCTGGAGCGGATCGGCGAGGAGTTCGAAGGCGTCATTTCCGGCGTCACGTCGTTTGGCATCTTCGTGGAACTGCCCAACACGATTGAGGGCCTGGTGCACATCAGCTATCTGACCGACGACTACTACCATTACCACGAAAAGGCGTACGCCCTGATCGGGGAGCGGACGGGCAAGCAGTTCCGCATCGGCGACGTGGTGCAGGTGCGCGTCTCCAACGTCAACGTGGATGAGCGGGCCATCGATTTTGAGATCGTCGGGATGAAGAAGCCCAACACCTTCCGCGGCCGGGAACGCACCCCCAAGGTGATCGACGGGCGCGGCGGCGAGCGCAAAGGCAAGCGCGCCAAAGAACGCGCCGCCAAGCAGGAAAAGCCCCATCCTGCCGTGCTGCGCAAGCAACGCAAGCAGCGCCGCCAGACCGAAGCGGCCCGGCAGACCGGTGCCGGTCAAGCGGACGCGTCCGAGGGCGACGTCGTGCCGCTCGACGAGGCGGCTGAATCGCCGACGACCCGGCAAAAGGCGTTTTGGGAAGACCTGATCCGAGCCAAAAAGTCGAAAAAGAAACACGTGGCCGGGCAGGCGAAACGGAAGCGGCGGTAACCATCTTGTCACACGGCGCAAAATTTGCTAGACTAACAGGTACGATATTGGCGGATTGTACAGCCGTCCGGAAACCAGGCAAGCGAGGTGATCTCCCATGTCGAAAGCAAAAACCGGTGTGAAGACGCTGGCCCAAAACCGCAAAGCGCGTCACGACTATCACATCGAAGACGTGTACGAAGCCGGCATTGCCCTGACCGGCACGGAGATCAAATCGGTGCGGGCCGGACGCGTACAGCTCAAGGACAGCTTCGCCCGCATTCACAACGGCGAAGTGCTCCTGTACAACATGCACATCAGCCCGTACGAACAGGGCAACCGCTACAACCACGAGCCGGAACGGACGCGCAAACTCCTGCTGCACCGTCTGGAAATCCTCAAACTGAACGGCCTCACCCGCGAGAAAGGGTACTCGCTGGTGCCGCTCAGCCTCTACCTCAAGGGCGGCTGGGCCAAGGTGGAGCTGGCGCTGGTCAAAGGGAAGAAGAACTACGACAAGCGCGAGGACATCAAAAAGCGCGACGCCCAGCGGGAAGTGGAGCGCGCGCTGCGCGAGCGGCAGAAGGTGTAACGAGGCGGGAGACGAGTTCATCTTGTTTTCTGCGGTGGCATTGGATCGTTACGAATGGTGCTGCGTCTGCTGGTAGCGTACTCGCAGGCAAGGTACGCTGCTCGCAGCCGAGCGGTGGCCGACAAGCCGTTGTTCGCAGGTCCCGCGCCTGGTGCACGATGGCAGGACTGGCACAAATCGACGTTGAGTTTTGGATGCCGCGTGTGCTATAGTAATAAGGCAATGAACCCCGAAACAACAGTCTAGGTGCGGAACAGTTGCCATCTTCGCCTAGACTTTTTTTCACCTTTTTCATTCTATCCTGGGGGCGTTCTGGATTCGACGGGAATGGTAGAGCATAAGAAGCGAGCCGGGGGGCTGCGGACCCCGTCAACAACGCGGAAAGCCATAACTGGCAACAAACAACTTTCTCTCGCTGCCTAATAACCAGCGAGGCTCTAACACTCCATCGGCCCGTGTGGCGTGATTAGGGCTCACTTCTAACGGGCTACGCCGGAGGTCTCCGCCTGGGGCCAAAGGAAGAAGACCAATCAGGCTAGGCAGTAAACTAGCGTGTCACTCCGCAGGTTTGCCGCCGAATTCCCAATAGAGTGACTGCGCTCGGAGATGCTTATGTGTCGCCGTTTTCGGACGGGGGTTCGAATCCCCCCGCCTCCACCATACATAACATAAAAAGCACCCTCGTGGTGCTTTTTATGTTATGTCCGTGGCGAGGAGGAGGGATCCGATCTGGCAAGTCCGAACGGACGGGAGGTTGTCCGCGAGGGAGCGAAGCGAGTGAGCGCATCGATATCCACCACAAAAGGCGAAGGAGCACAGAGTGCGACTGAGCAAAAAATGGAGATATCGATAATCCCCCCGCACCCACCATAAAAATATTGACCTTATGCGGTCTGGGCTTTTCATATGTGAGAATTTGTAGACGTCTCGTAGACAAGAGTTTTGAATGAGTCGGATTTATGTAAATCTTTTAGACGAGTTGTCCACAACCAAATCATAACAAGTTTTCCAATATATGGATATGTTGTGTGTGGAGCCCTATTCTCCAGCAATACCTATACTTTAAAGGCAAAGATACCGCTATTAATTATCGTTTTTTGACACTCTCCGCTCATGTGGAGTATCTAATGTTGATGGTTCGATAAAAAATAAATAAAATATAACGGCATTGCTTAAGAAGACAATAAGCCGGACTCAAGCATGATTTCGTTGAGTCTGGCTATTTACTTTTTTGTAAGACAAGAGTTCGACATATTTTTCCAAAATATGATACAATTATTGGGAGGCATAAAGAGTTGATCATTAAGGGGGGAACGGAATGCTTAGCTCAAAGGAAGTACCACAAGCCGATGTATTACACGATGTTATCAGAACTGTTAGATTTGTTCAACAGAACAAAGGAAGTACTTATAGTATGATTGCACGACATATAAAAAAAGGTGATCGGCAGGGCAGGTATTATAGACATGCTGCTCAACTGTTAGGATTAATAGACAATCGTAATAATTATGCATGGATACTTCCTACTGGAGATTACTCTTTAAGCTTAGCTGGTCAAGAACAGATGATTTATTTAAGAAAACTTATAAAGACACTTAGAGTGTTTCAATTGACCGAAGACTTATTACGTACAAAGCCAGGCTGTACCGAAAAGGATGTATATAAATTATTGTATGATAACGGGGATAACGGATAATACTGCCTTGAGAAGAGCTAGGTCTGTATAATCTTAGACATTGGTTATATAACCAATTTAACCTTAAAGGAATTAGGTTTGGCTGATACTTTCCAACCAAAGCTAGAATTCCCGGCAGACATTCTGTTGGGGATGGTTCATCAAGGTTCATTTTTGTAGTAGTCGGTACGTTGTAATCAGGTGATGTGTGATGGTTGTTGAATGAAACAAAACTTTCGCACAACAGGTGATATTCAATTAGGAAAAGATAGTAAATTGGAACTATTTTGCTTAAAAGGTATTGCGAATTTTAGTGATTTGATATTTAATACAAAAAAGGAGGTTATATACAATGTTTGATAAGATTTCCAATAAATTAGGGATTGGTCCTATGGTCGTTGAATGTTCTATTACAAAGACAGTAACGGTTTGTGGAGAACCGGGTGAGTGCTTTTCCATGTATGGTTTGGGATTTAGCGATCAAGTAGTGCAAGTAATTGATAAAAATTATGGGACACTTTGTGATGAATACAGAAACGATAGGTGTTGTGTATTTGGTATTAAACAATAACCCACATAGTGTATTAAAGACATATGTTTGCATTCCGCGGCTAAGTTTTTAATGAATACCATTAGACAAAGAGGTCATATTTTGGATGACCTCTTTGTCTATAAAAAATAAATAGGTGGGATATATACTTGGTCCTCGTGAGTTTATCAGTAGCTTGTTATTCCCTTTTATATATACTTACATATTTGATACTTCAACGTCTAAAGGTCGAAGTAGAAACCTTACCAAAATCAACCATTAGGAAAAGAGTAGCTTCTTCTCCAATTGGGCTAAATATAAAATCAATCGTTCACTATCCAGAGATTGAAAAAAACAATTTTACAATTTTTATGTTTGCATCCCCATCCTGTGCATCATGTCATGGAGAGTTAGAAGACTATTTAAGTAATCGTCCAGGTATCCCTTTTGTTTGTCTTGTTGAAAATTCGATTCCTACTTTAACGACTGAATTTATTAACATTTATCAAGACCTTTTTCCGATTATTCCTGTTTCTTATGAGGACATGAGGAAATTAAACATACACACAAACCCGTCATTTATCATCATTAATTCTCAAGGCAAGATTGAAAGAGTTGTTTATATTGCTGAAGGTATAAGGACATGGTACAGAGATTTAATTCATTTATCAAATGAAAATAAAGCCTATTCCGTTTAGGAGTTTTAATATGAATTTTAAAACCATTATGGCAGCAATCAAGTTTGTTATAAAAATCGACAAACAATGGCTCGTTTTTTCGATTTGTATATCATGTTTTAGAGGGATTAATCCACTTATCACTTTATGGCTTTCAAAGCAGTTGATTGATAGCATTGTAGAAATATTACAACATAAAGCAAACAGCAGTTATGCAGATGTTTTCTGGATACTGCTTGCTCAAGTTTTAATAAGCATTTTTGCAGCGGCTTTAAGGAAAATTAAAGAACTATTAGATAGATCTATAGAAATTAAATTAAATCATGATTTGCAAAAGATGATTTCGAAAAAAGCATCGACTGTTCCTCTTGCCTATTATGATTTACCTGAGTTCCATGACCATATGGAAAGGATTAAAGGTGCGCAGGGGAGTCGGTTTTTAAGTCCTATTAAAGGGCTTTTGTCGCTGGCAGAAAGCATTATTACAACTTGTTCTTTCTTAATCTTTCTCATAAGTACACATTGGATGCTGACAATTTTAAGTGTATTAGCAGCGATCCCCATTATGGTTATGCAAACGAAATACGGTAAAGAAAGATTCTGGTTTCAATATACGCAAACACCCTTAGCACGAGAGACGAATTATATTACTAATTTATTAAATGAAAGGGATTTTGCTAAAGAAATTCGTCTATTTGGGTTACAAGAATATTTGTTAGACCGATGGTCCAAAAAATTTAAAAAAAATGCTTCTGAATCACTTAAATTGTTACGTAAAGAAAAATATTCTCAAATTGCTTTGGATGGTCTAACCGCTATTTTATATGCCTGTTCGGTTGGTGTTATTGTTTGGCTTGCTAAAAAAAAGACACTTACAATTGGGGACTTTGTTGCAATTGGCCAAGCGGTTCAAGGAACACAAAGTTCTATAAATCAAATCTCAGTGCTCCTTTCATCATTGTATGAAGAAAACTTATACATTAAGGATTTTTTTGATTTTCTTGATTACGAATATTTGCCTTCTAATAGTAAAACGCAAGAAATACAAGTTGACTGGTCATTTGTTGATCAGATCTCCCTCAAGAATGTTTCTTTTAAATATCCGGGTCAAACAAAGTATTCGTTAAAGAATGTTTCATTCGACATAAAAAAGGGAGAGAAGATAGCAATTGTTGGTGAAAATGGATCCGGAAAAACAACTTTAGTGAAATGCCTCCTAGGATTATATGACATTACTGAGGGACGTATTTTCATTGATAACATTGATATCAAAGAGGTTAAACAAAATTCTATAAGGGAAAATATCACCGCTATATTCCAGGATTTCGTAAAGTACCCTTTCTCCATTTCGGATAATATAGGTTTCGGTAATGTCAAAAATATTCACGATGTCGAGCAAATAAAACTCGCATCCTGTAAAAGTGGTGCAGATGTATTTATCCGTAAGTTGCCGGACGAATATGAAACAAATCTTGGGCAACTCTTTGGAGATGGTGTTGATTTATCTGGGGGCCAGTGGCAAAAAATTGCATTATCTAGGGCTCTTTTTCGTAATGGTCAAGTAGTGATATTAGACGAACCAACTTCTGCTCTTGATCCAAAAGCGGAAATGGAAGTATTTGGTAACTTCAAAACGTTAGTAAAGGATAAAACGGTCATTTTTATTTCTCACCGATTAGCCGCAGCTAGATTAGCGGATAGAATTTTGGTGTTAAAGGATGGCCAGGTTATTGAGGAAGGAAACCATCAGCAACTTATGAATTTGGGAAAAGAATACTATAAGATGTTCATGTCTCAAGCAAGATGGTACATCAGTGATGTTGAATCTGAAGAAACGGAGGAGGAGAAGTGGAGTATTCAAGTTTGATCATTCGGATCATCCTGATGTATTTGTTTTTAAGCACAAGCTTATCAAAGCTTAACAAGATGGATCAGCATATCTTAACGGTAAAGGAATACAATCTCTTGCCTAACCGTTTTGTAAGATTCTTTTCTATATTAGAGGTTTATTTCGAATTAAGTGTAGGGTTGTTTCTCCTACTTGGTTTGTTTCCTGGATTAACTTCTGGAATCGCGGTTATTTTGTTGTTGATATTTACTTGTGCTATATCCATCAATTTATTAAGAGGCAGAAATAATATCTCTTGTGGATGCGGGGGAATAGCGGGTAATCATCAATTATCTTGGATACTTGTATTACGAAATTTATTACTTGGGTTTATGGCCGCTTACTTATATATGAATCCAAGTAATACTCTATCAATTAATAGCGTTATTTGGGGACAGTCTTTTTCAGATGTTTTTAGCATTGATTCGATTTGCATTGCCATCATTACGGTAGCACTTATCCTTACCTTTCAGATACTTAAAAATCTCGGTGAATTGAAAAAGCGCTGTGAGGCTCTGCTAAAAGACGCATGACATCTAATAAGGAGAAAAACAATGAACAATTTCCTAATTATTTCTAATATAGCTTTATGGGTAATCGTAATAGTTCAACTAATGATTATATATTTCTTTTCTAAAATTCTTATCGAGTTTTTAAATAGGTTTCGGCTAAGTGGGAAGAGACTGGAAGAAGCAACACTGGCTGTTGGAGATAAAGCCCCCTTATTTCGTGAGAGGGATCAAGTGGGAAAAGTAGTTAACCTGTCTGATAATTTTGGTAAAAAAGCGGTTATCTTGTTTTTAAGTGAAACATGTGACTCTTGTAAAGATATCTTTTCAAATCTTTCTATCATCCAATTAAAAAATCCAAATCAAAAAATATACGTGATTGTAAGTAACTATAGCAAAGGAAAGCAATACGATATCCCTGATCAAATTTCTCTAATTAGATCAGATAATATTGTCAAACAATATTTAATAAAGACGGTTCCAACCATGGTTATCGTGGATGAGCAAGGATATATTTCTTATGCGGATGCAGTAAATAGCCATGAGCAAATAATTGCTGTTTTACGGGTTAACTCCCAACAAGTGAGTTGATAGCCGAAATACGTGTTATACTGGATCTAATTGGAATCAAAATTGTGTCACGTGATAGGGGTTTTTAAACAGAGATGAATTGGGTGGACGTTATACTAGAGGGGCAAGTAGAGCTAGGCAAGATATTATTTATCTTAGTAATGATTGCTTTAACAAATTTTGTAGATACTACCGCGTATGCAGCAAGATTAAGTGGTATCTCTACTGGAAAACTCGCTATAGCTAACTCCCTATATTCGATGTTAACATTTGGATCCAGGACCACAACTTTATTATACATGGCCCCAATTGGAGGAATAATTGATCGGGCAATAACTAACAAGTTCGATCCTTTTTTTATTCTACTATTTGTTGTTTTAGGAGCGGCGCTTGGTACTGCAAGTGCCATTTTCATGATGCCTACAACCGTAAATTTCTATAAACTTGGTATTAATAAAATGGATACAAATCAAACCGCATTAAGGATTTTTAAATCAATTTTCTTTTCCAAAAACGGACTGTTAGAATTAAGTAAGTGCTGGAGACGACCAACACTGGAAATGTGGAAAAAGATAAGTTTAAAAGGGATTCCAAAGCATATTATCATTATGAATGCAATCCTATACTCCCTGTTTACAGTTGGTTCAATTGCCGCCTACTATGCGGCTTGGATAAACCCTGAGTATATGGCACGTGCTGCAAGTCTTTCTCCAGCCATTAATGCACTTAGTGCCTTCTTACTTTTGTTTCTAGTTGATCCTTATGCAGCAATTGTAATTGATAGAGGGTTAAACAAGAAAATGTCATTTGATACGGTTAAGTCAATTATGGTTTATTTATCAATTAGCCGCTTATGTGGAACGTTAATAGCTGTAGCAATGTTATATCCTGGCGCTTTGTTCATCGGTTTTGTTGCAAGATTTTTATGATGGTATACAGACAAGCTTAAGGTAATTCAGGATGTATGATTCAATATTAGCCAAATCCACTTTGAGAAGTGGTCAGACTGAAGAGAAACCCCCTTTTTATACAGGACACAAACTCCCTCGACTGCAATGGCACAAGAGCTTGTCCGAAAACTCCGAAGGCGTTGCCAACAAGGCGCTGGTCGGCATGGACAACATCGAGGTCGAAGTGAAGAAGTCGGTTGACATTGCCAAGCAACTGGAAGACAGCATGAAACGAATCAGCGACATCGTGACGACCATGACCAGCATCAGCACACAGACCAATTTGCTCGCGTTGAACGCTTCGATTGAGGCGGCGCGGGCCGGTGAAGCCGGCAAAGGTTTCTCGGTAGTTGCCGAAGAGGTTCGCAAACTGGCGGAAGAATCCAAGAACAGTTCGGACAATATCCACGGCATTATTGGCGAACTGCAGAACTCGCTCAGTGAGACCATTCACACGCTTAGCAAGCAGAGCGAGATTATCCTGCGGGAGAAACAAAATGTCATGTCGCTGATCGAACACATGAAAGAGATCAAAACGTCGATTGAAAGTTCCACGGAGCAGATCAAGACGTTCGAGGCGAATGTGGACGCGCAGGCTGACGGAACAGACGCTTCGTCCCAAAATCTGGGGCAGGTAACCGAAAGCATCGCGGAAGTGACGGCGGCTCTGGTGACGATCAGCAACAACATTCAAAATCAAACCGAGCTCCAGTCTGAAATGAGACAGATTGCCGGTCAGATGAAAGCGACCTCCGAACAGCTCAATGAGCTGGTCAAAAAGTTTGTGGTGCGCGGCGATGCGGGTAAGGAGGAACAATCGGCATGATGATGGTGTTGGATAAACCGTACGTATCTCTGCTTTTGTCCCAGACTCTTGCGAATTTGGGCGTTCCGGCGGTGAAGTGCGGGGATATCCGCATTCCGCTGGACAAAACGCTGGAGATACGGCAGTTGGACGAGGTTGCGGATCGTGTACGCGATCCGGACCTTGCTCTTCTGTGCAATTCCGAGTATGCGGTGGCGTCCGTGTATCCGCTTCTGAAGGGAACGCCGCTCATGGAACAGGCGGAGCTGTTCAAAAACAAGATCAAGTTTCGTGAGACACTGCGAAAGCTGTATCCCGACTTCTTTTTCCGCGAGTGTTCCTATGAGGAGATTTTCCGCCTGCCTGTGGAGACACTTCCGTTTCCCCTGGTTGTCAAGCCGACGAAAGGCTTTCGCAGCGTCGGCGTTTACCTGGTGGAAAAACCGGACGAATGGCCGGCGATGTGCAAGCAGCTGCAGGCGGACATGAGAGCGGCAAAGGAGATCTATCCCGAGTCGGTCGTGAGCGCCAGCAGCTTCATCCTGGAAGCGTGGATCCAGGGAGACGAATACGCGGTCGATGCGTTTTACGATGCGGAGGGGGAACCTGTCGTCCTGAACGTGTTCAAGCGGATGTTTGCGCACGAAGCCGACACGTCCGATCGGATTTATTTCACGGGGAAGAGCGTGCTGCAGGAGGCCCTCTCCAAAATCGAGGCGTTTATGAAGCAGTTGGGCAGTGAAATGCAGCTCCGCCGATTTCCGATGCACTTTGAGGTGCGGATTTCCAAATCGGGTCAGCTCATTCCGCCGTCACTCCGGGAAAAACGAGGGTCCATCAGCCTGTGCTGCGTGTGTCAGCAAGGTGATGGACCCTTGTCGTTTGCGTTTGCACGCGGATACCGGCGGGATTCGCACCAACAGAAACAGCGCCTTGCTTTGCAAGCAGGGTTTTTTTATTGGAATCAACCGAGAAGAGGGGAATGGGTTGAACAACATCGTCGGCATGACGCACGAGATAACGCACGAGGGAGAAAGGAAGAGGGCAGGGAGCAGGAGGCGAATGAAGCATGGTGTTTGTCGAAAAAAGGCGGGAAACATGGGACTCGTGCATGTACCGATGCGCCCCCCGCATGGGACCGGGGGGAGGAAAAGGATGGATGGACTGACCTGGAAAGGCACTCCGGTCTATTTTCCAATACAATAAGGACATACTAGGCGATGTCGTACAATGTAGATTATACGACACTTTTATAGTACCATAGACCCATGACATTTGGTTATATGTCAAACACAGTT
>NZ_VKJN01000027.1:0-37227 GCF_007197875.1 Brevibacillus sp. LEMMJ03
GACCTCTCCCCGGTTGAATATCGAGAAGCGATCGCCGCTTAGGTGATTCCTCTTTTTTTACTGTCTACTTGACGGGGCTATGACCAGGCGACAGTACCATTCATGTGCTCATTCACACTATGAGCTAATCCTTTCTCCACGCATGTACATTTTCTTCGCGTGGAAGAACGTCACGTGTGTAGACAACGTTCTCTCCCTAAATAATTCATTTAAGTAGCCGGCCACTGCCTGCGCTGCAAACCGGTTGGTTATCAACCGCTGCGGCTCGGATGCGATCACTTGGGAACAAGCCATTCCAGAAGGAGCGATCTCGTCCTCATCCTCCAATATGTCTGGAAAGCAGCTAGCCACCGGTTCCAGAACCGTTTTTCCGTTCAATCTCAATCCGGCTACTACTTGTCCGGTCCATCCGGTATTCGCGTGAAGCTGCTTCTCCTCCTCCGTCCACTCTTCACGTGGCCGGCCATCACGAGGAACCCAGGCAGCTTCCACTCCCACATCGATATAGAGAAGCTTCTCTTGACTTTGAAAGTAACTGTGCATGACCTGGCGTGTGTAGTTGTTATCCACTGCGCCGATCAGAATTGGGAGAAAAAACGTGTCCCAACTGTAACACCCGCGATAATCCGTGAACTGAAACAACCAGTTTAACGTTCTCTCATCCTCAACGTACCGTTCATCGAACGCAGCGATTGGGACTTGATAATGGCTGCGGTACCGGTTAGCCAGTACCGCAGCTTTCTTCTGTCCGACATCCTTTGGTATAAAGAGTTGATTAGTCAAATTCTTTTGTTCTACCGTATCCGGATCGGCCACCAGGTAAAACCCCTGTACCTTGAATATATTCATCATTTGAGCGCATTGCTGCAGAATATATCCGCCATTTGCGCCTGCGCCGATCTGAACAATATAGTAAAAGATCTTCTTCCGTTCGTTAAACCGTATCATTGTCTCCCACTCCTTTCACGGACACTTGAGGAAAGTCCAGGCTCGTCGGATACTCCAACGGTGATTCAAAGACGATATGGGGATTGATGAACAAATACTCCCCGTCCAGGCACGTCCTCACCAGGATTTGCGGGAAGAAATCCAGCACCCTTCCCACAACCGCATATAGGATTGGCGCCTGCTCAGATCGATCATCTTGGGAAGAAAAGTAGGCTTCCATCGTATGGTGAGAGTGGATTTCCATCACTTTCACGACGTTTTCCACGTAAGCTACTTGCTCAGTTGGTTCACACATATCACTGCTCACAATTTGTGAAGGTATCACCAGTCGATACCCTTCTTCTCCCCAATAAATCTCTCCATGAACCTCAGCGCCATATGTCCGGGCGAAGTGGCGGGCGACAACCAAAAACTGCGTCAAAATCCCCCAGGGAATCCTGGGGAATTTTAGACGCACACCTTCTACCAACGCCGGAACACTTGGAACCTTCCGGGCTTTTTTGCAGATCGTTAACGCTTCTGTTTCGCGGATATGGTACATATGACCATCAGCTCCGGGAAGGTACATGTTTGACCGGCGATTTGCCACAGCATCCTCCAGCTTCAGATAGATACCATGTCGGCGTTCCAAGATCATGCCGCTTCCTTTCTTTCGTGCGGTTAGAACAGGGATAATCATATTCTTTTCCTTAATGAATGTCATCGTTGTTAACTCTTCAGTTAGTTCGCCAAAGTCGTTCTCCATCCGTTTCCTCACGTCTTCGCCAGTAATGTTCCTCAATTTCTCTTCGGTGTTGTCTCCTGTAGTTTGTTCAACAGTTGGAGAACTGTCTGGAAGACCATTCGTGATTTCTTCCGGTGTAAAGTAATCGGTCAGAGGAATGTTCTCCCCGCCATACCGGATGATCGTCTCGGTGTTTAGTTCCCATGTATCCGGTTCACTTTTCGTGACAGATGCAGCCGTTTTCTTTTGGTCCTTGGAAGCTACCCGTGATTTAGTGGCTGCCGTCGTCCTTTTGCCCTTTCCTGTGTCATGGATGGCCTCCGGTTCCTCTTCTCCTAAAAAGCTGAACAAAGTTTCTTGATACAGTTTGTCAGTCATGTTTTCCATGCCTCCTCATGCATTCATTTCATAAAAAAAAAGACTGTAGCTTTCGCCAAAGTCTTTGATCTACAGTTCTTGGCAGTATTGTCCAAACGTTTGTTGCTTGGATGTTAACCATTCCTCTGGAAAATCCTGTCCTTGCATGCGATTGTATAGCTCCCGTAAATCACTGATCCCGGATTCGTTCCGGTTTGTGTTGTAATAGCAGGTAGAACTGGGAGCCGCAAAAAAGACCTGGTGCATGGTAGCAAGTTGAGCCAAGTCTTTGATAACCGGCAACGGATTTCCCCCCATACAAACCACACCATTCGATACATTCGCGTAAGGAAACTTGTATAGTTCGGTGTCCTCGCGAATCCTCCCCTTGTCCTTTACGGCCAAGATGTGCAGCTGTTGAATGCGACCATCCCGAATTCGGTACCCAAACAACATTCGCGGGAATCCCACTTGTTCAAAAGCGGTGTTGTAATAGGCGATGTCCCATTTTCCTTTCGGCACCTCGATAAATACCATCTGGATCTTCTGCGCTCGATTAATCCAAATGTGTTTGACACAGTTGACGGGTAAAGTAGGAGTCTCGACACGTATTGCTGGATTTTTCATCCGTTTCCTTCCGATGATTTTTCGTAGTCGTTTCCGTTTCTGAACCCCGAGGATTCTCATTGGTCTTAAATTCTCCGATTCAGAATTTCGAATGGACTCGACAAAGTCATCAAAACTCATCACGTATTCGTCTACCTTTACACCCTCCGATGAGGTTACCTGGACAGTACAGTATGGTGTGTGCTGCGTAAAATCATCACTAAACTTCACAGTAAAATGCAGCATACCTCGCACCTCTATTTCCTTTTAGGTATTGGGCATACACCAACAACTTATCGAGTGTCTTTCTGATCTGGATGAGCTCATGAATGAACTGATTGAAATAGGACGGACTTTCGTGGATCTCGATGATAAAGCCCATTTTCTTCAGTTCGATGATCATCTCAGCTCCTGTCCAGTCGCAAACAACTCTCTTATTCCATCTGAGCTGGCTTTCGACCCATTCTTTTGTAAACACCCCAAGAAGTTCTTCGACGTCTGGACAAAGGATGACAAACTTCCGGATGTCATATGACCCGTCTTCCTCTTCTTCCTCAGCACAAGCACCAAACAGTCGCTCCGTTGCCATCATAAAGATATCTCCACCCATGTTTTCAAATGCATAATCCGTTACCCAGCACCCCATGTCGGATACCCGGTACCCAGCATCGTGAAGGAGCTTTAACGAAAGCAAATTATCCAAGGACGACTGAATGACTTGGCAATCCTCGATACTAAACATCTCAATGCTCTCCTTCAGATAAAATCGTCTTCTTCTGCATACTGTTTTTTCCTTGAATGAAGCAGTGTGTAAATGTTCTGCGTGCTCCTGACATACTCATAGATCACGTTGTACCAATTGGCACGCTCAGTCTCTTCATCATAGATGTCTTCCATCGAATACAGCGCGTGAGCTTCATTGTATACGTAATCCAGTTCGTCCAGTGTGAAGCTGTCAAAATCGACTTCTGATGCATCGGCGCCGGCATACAAGTATTCGACGATGCGAAACATTCCAGGAGTTTGCATACGTGGAATTTTTGATGGGATGCTGCGCTCCTGGAGCTGTTTTAGGAACTCAACAGTAGAAAATCTCCTTTTCTTCATCGCTCATGCATCCTTTCAAAAGCACAGAAGGGAAATGAAATCCCCTTCTGCTCTGTAAATTATGCCGATCGCACAGGTAGAATCAAGGCAAACCCTGGTTCATCACCTGTCGGTCGGATGATAATCGGTGCATTTGCTCCTGATGCTTGAAACATGACTTCTTTGGCCTTCATATGGCGTAAGGCTTCCAGAAGATACTTCGTGCTGAACTTCATCTCGAAAATATCGCCTTCGAGATCCGAGATAAACACCTCCTCCTGCACTTTTCCCATTCCCTCCTGACTGGCCGAAATGAGAAGAGAAGGCATTACGGATGGTATCACCTGTAAGCGACACATATTGGCTTTTCCTTCTTTGGAGACGATGCTCACCCGTTCCATTACCTTGACTAATTCATCCCGATTTGCCACAAATGTTGTCGAAAAAATTGTCGGGATTACCCTGGATGTTTCCGGGTAGGTACCGGAAATTAGCCTAGAAGCATACGTTACGTTCTTGCAAGTGAGTCGTAACGAGTTCTCTGTGCAGTGGATGGTGACCTTATCGGTCTTGTCCTCAATTAGCTTTACCATCTCTTCTGCAGCTGTGGCAGGCAAAATCATCTTCGGTAAATTCAGTTCTTGATCCAGTTGCACTGTCCAAGAGCTCAGCCTATGAGAATCCGTTGCGACAAACGTTACTGCCTTTTCCTTGCTAAAGATATGGATGCCCTGCAGGGTGGGTCGCATTGACAATACCGAGCAGGCGTACTCCAAACGTAACCCGTTTGCCAAATCCGCTGCTTGTAACTCAACACAAACGCCGGTATCGTCCAACGAAAAGGATGGGTACTCATCAGCTTTCATCGTCTTTAGCTCGAAAGTCGATTTCCCCGCGGCAAGGGAGATTTCATTCTCACCCATTTTCAGTTGGATCTCACCCGCTGGCAACTTACGCACAATGCCCAGGAATATTCTTGCCGGTACGACTACCGCACATGGTTGAGACGATGAGCAATTGTCTTCCTCCGTTATCCGGATGGTGTTATCCGTATCTGAACCGGTAATGGTCAAAGATTCTCCCGTGAATTGGAGATGAAAACCGGTTAGAATCGGAATCGTCGTATGTTTTGCAACAACTCGGTACGCTTTCGAAAGATCAGCAACCAAGCGTTCTGAATCCTTGATCACGATACTCTTTTTCATGTTTCCTCCCTACTCGAACCGGGGCCTAGTGGCCCCATAGTTCGAGCCACACGTTTTCTTACCCCGGTGGTAGGTAGAATCATTTCGGCAAATACGTTACCTTACCGTACTAAAAGTACCTCTGTTCTTTTAAACTAATATACTTTCCATCCCCGATAATGACGTGATCAAGCAGGCTAATACCAACCACCTCTCCTGCTTGCCGCAAAATTTGCGTGATCGAAATGTCTTCCTTACTTGGGGTTGGATCTCCGCTCGGATGATTGTGCAGACAAATAATCGATGCCGCGCTCCTCTTGATCGCCTCTTTAAAAATCTCACGGGGATGCACAACCGATGAATCCAAACTTCCTATAAAGATCGTCTGCTTACCGATTACACGATTTTTTGTATTCAGAAACAGACATATAAAATGTTCCTGCGTTAAGTACCTCATTTCAGGCATCATAAGTTCCGCTACATCACGCGGGAGACGAATGGAAATCCTTTTCTCTCTTGGGCTGGTTACATATTTGTGTGCCAATCCAAAGGAGGCGACGATCCGCTGTGCTGCCATTTCACTGATAGACGCAAGTTCCATGATTTCTTGGGCAGACATCGAAGCGAGTTGTTGAATCCCGATGACATTTAACTTTTGAATGTTCGCAGCATCTGCTTCGTTTCCAATAATGATCGTCAACAGATCGCTCAGATTCGCTTCCTTCGTCCCATAGAACGTGATGCTTTCTTTGGCTTTTTTTACAAATTCAGTTGCGATGAAATCGTATTGAAGCATTTCGATTTGCTTCACCATTACCTCCCTACTCAAACCGGGCCGTGTGGCCCAAAGTTTGAGCCACACGTTTTATCGCCTCGGTGGTAGGCGAAATGTAATGTTTATTCATGCCAGTTCATCTACATTCGATGTAACTTTCTGGCTTTGATTCGAGATACAATGTAACCCTACACTCCCTGCAAAAGTATTTTCTGTCAGGATTGTTTTGTTCAGCTTCATCCTCCAACATGATCTGAATAAATGATTTTCCTTCTGCGGCTTTCCGGATGATCGCCTTAAGTGTTGACATGATAAGGATTCCATTGATCACAAAATGAACCTGATACTGAACCATGAGAGAAGAGCTATCGTCGAACGGTTTCATCCCGCTTTTTAGTGTTGAAAGCAACAAACTAATCACATTCCAGATGCGTCCGTTTTTCGTTTGTCCTACTGTAATCGACTCTTCGGGTTCAATATAGGTCTTCCATAAGGCAGAAGAGACCGCTACCGGAATACTGATCCCAACCTCTCTAGCAGTTTCCGATACGTCGACTAAACTTCCTTCGGAGATGGCTCGTTGGAAATCATCAAACGTTTCCAATTTCATCACTGTCAATCCTCCCCTCGGTTAAATAAATAAGCCAGCACCTCATTTGAGATACTGGCTTACGATCCTTTGCAGTTTCCGCTGCAATTAACATACATTCTGCTATTCCCTTCTCCGTTATTTCACCTTGGAGGAGCGGAATTGCTTACCGGACATGATACGAAAGACACCGTGTTCTTTCATCTGCTCTTCGTCCCATCCCGTCTTTTTCATGAGCTTCGTTGCCTCCGTTGATCCCAGCTTGAAGAAATCAAACGGATTCAACCCTTTTTCCCGGATATGTCGGGCAAGAGCTTCCCAATTCCCCTCCCACGAATACGACGGGACAAAATCAAACTGGGTATCTCCCACCACGACTTTTCCGTTCTGCTCAACATATTGCTTTAACTCTTCCTTCTTGGCCTTCAATATCGCTTCCAGATGAAGAATCTCAGCCGCCAATTGTTGAGCCTGTTTATGCTTTTCTTCTTTATTTTCTTCCGAGAGATCCATCGGGATTGCTCCTTCATCAATCAAAGCTGCCGCTTCGATATCCATTGGTTCATCCCATGGAAATATCACCGTTTGACCGTTCATATTCATACAATATTCCTCCTCCATTTTAATCATGGGAGAAGCCGACCCATGCAGATCGGCTTCTTTGTTTTGGTTCTGTTAGACAGCCACCTTAGCAAGCAGTTCGCCGGCGTCTTGTTCCAACTCCACCCGAGCATCCCCCTGAAGGGTTTGAGCGGCGCGGGTCATGGCCTGCATCACGTAGAACAGGCTGTCACCGGGTTCTGCCATGTAGGTGCTGGTGATGGTATCTGTCATAGACTGACTGTATTTTTTGTCCTTGGCCAGCGTTTTGATGAAATCCAGCGGGTTTTCCACCTTCACCTCTTTGGCCGCCAAAGCCCGTTCCAACATGTCATCTCCGGCTTTGACGGCAGCCGTAAACGCTTCGGCCACCCGAGCGTACATCTCCCGCTCCCGCAGGTGAATGTGACGCTGCTTGAACACTTCCCCATCGTTGGTCCAGCGCATCAAGCCATTCGAGCAAACCAGGCGGTATACCATCGGCTGAATCGTAACCGAACGGGCGCCCACCTCGGAGTTGGACAAGTGAACCCCCACCATGTGGACATCCGGTCGTCCCTCCAGTGTCCTCCCGATGTTTCTGGTCAGATCAGGGAACACAATCCGCAGGTGCATGCCGCGCTCATCGCGGTACCAGTACGAAATCCGATGGTCTTCCTCTGTCCCGATCATGGATTCGATCATGCCCAAGAACTGTTCATCATCGAACCGGCTATAATCCTTGGACAAGGCACCACGAATCATGTGGCCCAGTTGATTGGACCGTGACCGATACGTACGTAACAGCCATTCTTCTTCCGCTGGCAGCCGCTCTGCGAAGTAGTTAAAGTTTGTTGCCCTCAAATCACTTGGGCAGCGGCGCATGAAGCGAGCCGGTAGCTCCAGTTTTTGATACATCTGGTTTTCCGCCCATTCGGTTGCCGGACTGGCGGCCGCATTCGTAAAGAGTGTCTGGAACGTAAAGTGTCCATCGTCACGCATCCGAATCTGATTGGCCGGTACAACGAAATCTTCTTTTTGCTGCGCTTGACGGTTCAGTTCGTCCAAAATCCGCTTGAAATTTTCTCCTGCATTGTGCATGAAATTCATCCTTCATTCCTCCTCAATGAACGTGGTATTTTTTCGTCATGGGACATTCACGGATAAAGCTGCAGGTGGTGCAGCCACTTCCCATTTTTGGTGGGAATGCTATCTCCGGTGGCGTCCCTTTTTTTAGTTCCTGATAAGCGTTTCTCGCCTGGTAAATCTGCGTCTTGGCCCAATCGAGGGTTTCTGCAATTGCTTCAGGCGTTACCTGTGCTGTTTTGATTTCATTCTTTCTCGGAAACAGATAGGCGACCTCCGAAGCGTAAAGGCCGGATTGCCATGCGCTCCAAGCATAGAGAAGCAGTTGTTTGGGCTTTTGCATGACCTCATAGACTGCCCAGGATGTTTTCCAGTCGTAAACCGTTAGGGAAAACATATCGTATTGGACAATGAGATCAATCACCACATGGAACAGATCCGTCTCCGTAATAGGAGTGATGATTTCACGCTCGACCGCGACAATGTCCCCTTTGAAAATGTGGGTCTGCAACAGTCGATACGCCTTTATTGCCAACTCCTGTACGTCTTTCGGAATTCCCACCGGCGGAGGCTGCCGTAAAACAGAAGAAGCAATGACTTCGTGGAATTGCTTCCCGATCGCCATTGCTTCCGTTTCCTTCTCCGGCCTCCTCAAAACGTACCGGAAATAGTACGCGTGGGGGCAGGAGTCATATTTGAAGAGTCGGCTATAACTCCATTTCCAGGTCACGCCGTTCTCTCCTTCATCTTTTGCAACTCTCGCTGAATGGTCACTTCCAAATCCGCCGCTTTCTCTTCGTTCCGAATTGCTTCTACAAGCTCACGAACGATGACATCCGCTCGTTTGGCCCATTCCGCCCACAAATCCTTGGGGAGCTGATGCATCTTCACGGCGCGCTCCCAAAGACTTTCAATGCCTGTATCTTTCTCGGTTTTCCTGACAAAATCCTCCGCAGCTTTTTCCTTCGCCAGGTATTTGCCAATCAGAAGGACGTGGAACGCTTCCTTCGATTTCTCAGACGTGAATAGTTGCCACTCCCGCCATGCCCACTGAAGAACCGCGCGTGCATAATGCGGGTTGGTGTGAAACATTTTCCCGTCGATCTTCCCGAGAAAGCCCATCAGTTTCCATTGGTGTGCGGAAAGCTTCATCGCAGGATGATCTTCCCATGTCTTTTTCTTCCGCTTTTTCCTTCGGGCGGCTTCGTGTATGGCCTTGTATTCATCGATCACTTGTTGTTCGCCTTTTCCCTCCAGACGACCGATGAACTTGGCCACGCCCCCTTTTTCCTGGCAGCGAAAGCAGTGAAACGTATTCTTGACCGGATTTAGATACAGATGGAACCCGCGATCCGCTATACCGACAATCTCAGCGCAGAATGGGCAATGGACGCGAATCTCACCTCTCGGTGCAGCCTTTTGCTGTTCCAAGAGATTAAAACGATCAGCAACGTCAAGGATTTCAGGAAAAATGCTCATGCACTGCGCACCTCCTGAATCTCTTGGCCGCTGCGGCCGGCAATTGCCTCAAAATCTCCCATCGTGCGAGTAAGGAACTTTAACAATTGTCCCCCCATCAAGTTGTTTAAGTCTTGTTGGGCTACCGGATGATCTTCCGGAATCAGGACTTTGCTGCCGTTATGCAGGAACAAAATAAAGCAAGGGGTGTCGTTGATGGCTGTTCCTTGCACATCCGTTACGGTTCCCGTAATCCAACGGGGCGTATCGGACGGAGTGATGGCAGCGTGTTCCTTGTGAGCACCGGATTGATTTTGTGGCGAATGCTTCCCTTCTTGTCCTTGCGGCCGGTTCGACGTCCTTCTGCTTTCGTTTCTGTTGTAAGCGGGTGTTCCATTCTCACGTCGTGGGTTGGGTTCATCCGATGGAGCCGCTTCCGCCCAATCCTTCAAGTCCTCAACATCCTGGGTAAAGATACCTGAAGAACGGGTTGCAGAAAGCACAGCGTCAATCAGGCCGCGCTTCTTGGCCATCTTCAGAACGGTGTTCCATAATGAGTGGAGATCCTCATTTTCGATCCGGTATTTGATATAGGTTCCGTTTCCGTTCTTTTTCGGAAAACTCTTCTGTACCAAGGAGTTTTTATCAATCCCCCTCGGCAACTCGTTTTCGAAGACCCAACGCCAGCGATATCGACTTTCCATGGTATTGGCTTCCCCAACACCATCAGCAATGGTTACCCCACTGCGACGATGGATCAGGCTAATCGTTACCCGAGCCCGATAGTAGCCGGTATCTCTTTCCGCTGTTTCTTCGATTATCTTTACGATCGGTGAGAATCCATACAGTTCGCATAGTTTTTCGGCACCCGCTTTCAGCAGCGTGGGTTTCGCGGTACCTTCCAGAACGCCGTAATCTTGCCCCTCAATCATGACTTCTTTGAAGAATTGCTGCGTCAGATTGAGTTTTTGTTTCATCTCCTGCAAGACAGCGTGCATCTCTTGGGAACTGTAGCCCTCCATCAAGCGAGCTTCCTGTCCATCGATGACCGTCAGTTGGTTATTCATAGCATCTCCTTTCTTCGCCTCTCGGCCAACGTGCTATTGTTTTCTCCCGCACGAGGGATTTTGTGTATACAAAAAGACTTCTCTCGATCCATCAGAGAGAAGTCTTTTTTTGTCCTGCGATGACCCATTCCCTAGAACGGCAAATCGTCATCCGTAATATTGATTGGTTTTCCTGAGCCAGCAAACGGATCGGCAAATGGATCTCCAGGGGCAAAAGGATCATGGCTTGGTTGCTGATTGCCCGTACGAGTCTCCTCTGCTTTCTCAAGGAAATAAGCACGGTCCGCCACAACCTCCGTCACGTATACCTTTCGTCCTTCCTGGTTTTCGTATGACCGGGTTTGCAGCCTTCCTTCCACCCCAACTTGTCGGCCCTTGCGTAAGTAGGTTGCGCACAGATCGGCAAGTTTCTGCCAGGTTACGATGTTGATAAAATCCGCTTGCCTTTCTCCTTCTTGATTGGCAAACGGGCGATTCACAGCCAACGTAAACGTCGTAACAGCGATCCCGTTTGTCGTGTAGCGCATCTCCGGATCTTTCGTCAGACGACCAATCAAGACGACTCGATTCATTTCTTCTCCTTTCCGCCGATTTCTCGGCCCGTGCTATTGGTACGCCCGCACGAGGGACCAAATAAAAAAAGACTTCCTAACCTTAGCGGTTGAAAAGTCTTGGTTTCTGTGCCTGATGAAAAAACTCATGACAGGCTGTATTTACTTACAAACTCCTCCGGGGTCAAAAACTCAATCTCTTGGATGAGTCTTTTCCCCTCTTCATCGGTGACGTACTCATGGAGTGTCGTTAAACTCCGGTCATTGGAGACGACCACTTGGGCACCACCATCAATTGCGCACTCAATAAACATGGAGTCATCCGGATCGTAGCACCAGGAATACACGGTTGTTGAGCGTACCCTATTGGCCCGAAGCAAATAAGTCGCCGCTACTCTCAATGGTGGTTTCGGGTTTTGCCCTTTCTTTTCTGCGACGATGACAATCGCGGCAGCAAGCTCTTTCGCCATTTCATCCGTCATTAGTACCTGATGTTCCCGGATGGACAACGAAAGAGCACTTTGAGCCATCCTATTTTGTTCCAACGTCGCGCGAATGATTGTGCTGGTGTCGATCACCACGTTCATTGTTCCACCACCTTGCGGATGGATCTGCGAACGTCTTTGATGATCGCATCCAGTTCCTCATCGCTTAATGGCTTCGTGTTTGCAGCCTCTTTCCAGCACTCTTCCAGTTCTTTTTCAATAGTGTCCATGTCATCCCTCTCCTTTTGCATGTGTATTCCACCTCCTTCGATACAACGTCTTTCTACCCATTGTATCTCAGAGGAGATGTTCTGAAAATGCAAAAAGGCGTAGTACCTCTTTTTGCACGAAACAATCCTGCAAAAAGCGTACTACGCCTATGCTTCCATCGAGAACTTTCTTGTGGCAAGTTCTACAGTCATGCACAACACGTCTGCAGCTTGCGACCGTTACGAGTCCGTGCCTAGCTCTCTCGTAACCACCATATCGCCTTGTCTCTGCCAGGTAACGACAAGCACGATATCTTTTCCGCCCATGTTGTCCAATCTGCTTCCCTTCGCAGGATTGGAAGAGGCGCACCATGGGTCAAAGCCTCACACATTTTTTCAAGTTCTGCGCTCAACGCAGATCATGAACCTCATAGGGAACAGGTATTGCCAACTACCCAACGGTATGAGGTATCCCGTTTCTTCGCAATCTCCCATGCTCAACATGGTTGATTGTATACGAACCCCTATCCGCTCCACGGAAAAAGCCTCTGATGATTCGTATATTGGACTTGATTTGCCCATATTTTACCTAAGATTTTATCCCTTCGTCAATAGGGAGAGAGGTACGGGCGTCCAATTGTGTTCCCACTTCATCACCATTCCCTTTTCCCATACGTCCAGAGTTGCGGCAAAGTGTCCCGGCTGAACAACCGATCGAAACTCGTCCCAATTTCCTCCGAACCATAAGACCCGCTCCCGTTCGGGAGGGTGGACATCCCCATACAGAATCCGAATGTCCACCAGATCGTCTCCAATCCGGATCGTGCCCCCGCTTGGGTTTGTCTGAATGTCAATGGGCTCCACATAGTCCAGCCAGTGGTCCAAGACACGCTCCAGGATCAGTTTTTTTACGGCCTCGTCTCCGGCAACCGGTTCGATGGCGTAAACGGTCAGCTTTTGGTTATCCTCGGATTGGGCTTGGCCCCGCATAATGATGCCGGCCGACAGAAGCTGCTTAATCGTTTCCCGTGTTTCCCTCTTGGTGCCATGAAACCAGTCGGCTGAGGTCGCCGTGATGATCCCGATGGTTTTCATCCATTCCAGAAGCGGTGAGTGGACTTCCAGAGATGAGGTTTGCGTAGGTTCCCAGTTGAATGTCCATGATTTCCCGAACATGTTATCTCACCCGATTACGCGGATAATTTCTCCACTCAACCGGCGCTCTTTGTTGTTGATCCGCTGCAGCTGGATGAACACCACTTGTCCCTCCCTCAGCAAGCCTTTGTGCAGGCTCCGCTTCGGATGCAGGCAATACACATCCAAACCAGGCACGAGTTCGACCCAATACCCTGCGTCGAATTGCCGTTTAATCACGCCTTTGTACACGCCTCGGAGATTGAACCGTGTGCCAATCAATTCCCATTTGTCCTGAAGAACAGGGGCCACGATGAGCCTAATGGACGAAGCTGGCATTTTCTCGCCTTGATCTTCCCCGGCTGCCGCTTCACTCTGTGCTGCTTGCCCATCCCTAACAATCTCCTTGACTTCAACGGTGAGCGTGTGTCCTACCTGATACACGTCTCGCAAATCCTTAAACGGCAATTTCAAGTCGGAATTGGTAAACGTAAATGAGAACCCGGAGGTTTCCACGACGATGCGGTTCTGCGACACTTTCGTTACCGTTGCCGTGTATTGATCCCCTACCTTCATTCGCCGTAAAGCAATTTCCTGCATCAGTTCGATGGCACGAATACGACTGCACAGCACTTGTTCGGCATCCTGATCAATGTGCAGAATCATGACCGGAATGGTCTGTCCCAGGAATTCATTCATCTCGGACGATTTCTCCACGCCCGTTTCCATGCGCGGAACGATGCCCTTTACAGTACCGGTCGGTTCTACTTCCAATACCCAGCAGCGAACGGATTCTCCGTTCAATTTGTGTGTCTCCAAGCCGACAACATTTGCCTGAATGGCCATGTTATTTTGTTTGGCTGCGAACAGCTCCGCCCAAAAGTTCTTCTGGTCTCCTTTGCGCTCCAAAATGTTTGCCAACATGAACAATTCCTCCTTTTTCACATGAACGTGAGAAAATAAAAATAGCCCTCATCCTTATGGGAGAGTAGCTATGATCATACCTTCCAATATCTTTCTTCTCGCTCGTCCAGGATAAATGCTCCCGTTTTTATGTCCACTCTGAGGAATGGAACAAACGGTACCTCCTCACTGACTTTTGCCGATCGCTTCTTTCGAGTTGCTGGCTTCTGGGTTGCCACCATTTGTTGTTTATTGACAGCCGCTTGTCTTGCCATGTTAAATCGCCACCTTTATCAAATATCTTGAAGCCTCCGCTAGGAGAATGCCTCCAGAAGGGTTAAACCCGCTACTATCGTGATTCCTACCAAAACCAGGGTCCAAAATCGCCATTTCATCCAATGGACACCCCCACTTCATTTGAGAGGAAGCCGTATTATCCCGTTTTTCGTTTGGCTTTTCGTAACGTAAACCATTTCTCTTCTCCGGAACGATTGGACTGCTCCGGAAACACAATCGTGATCTTCTTTCTCGGCTGATCTCCCTCCTCTTGTGAGACTCCTGCTAATGTCTCCTGTGATTCGGTCGGGGAATCCCTCGCGATCATCTCTTCCTTCCGGTTTCTCGTCACTGTCTCTAACCACGCGAATGGTTTCCGTTTTCCTTCTTCCTCCTTCCCTTCCGGTATTCGAACCAGCTCCCCTTTCACAAGTTTGGGTACCTGTAATTGCCCATTCTTCACAAGCCTGGCGACAAAGTGATAGGCTGGCAACTCCATGAGCTGTGTCGGGGTAAACCGCGGTACTTCCTTTTCCGTCTGCGTCACTTTGTCCGCCGTGAATGCCTTTATTCCCATATGGGTGTCGTACATTTTGGTCTGATTGACGCGTTTTTCCGTCCCAAATAAGGCACTAAACTTCTTCGCATCCGCTTCGTGTTCGCAGGCAAAAATCAATTTGTTCCGGCAGTTGGTCATAATGGTATCCTCTAACCCGGGATATCCGTCTACCTTCAGTTGGGAAATATTCTGGATGGCGATTGTACACGCGTTTCGATATTTTCGCCCCAACGTCAATAGCCGGCGAAAATCCGGATTGAGGTATTCGGGCAGCTCATCGATAAAGGTGTAATGCGGGCGTCTCGTCCATTGGTTTCCCGGGCGACGAAAAACAGCGTTTTGAAACGTCATGATGGCAAACTGACCAAAAATGCTGCTGAGATTCCCCAACTCTCCCAACGCGGAGTTGATGAGAACCACGCCTCCGTTGGCCAAATGCTCCTCAAACCGGACGCTTTCCTCTTTCTTTTTCGTTAGCAGTTTCAACACCAGCTCGTTCCCCACCAAGTCTTCCAACTGCATCCGAAGACCGGTAGAAATTTTGGTGAAGTTTTCACTGTCGAAAACCTCAACCTGAAAAAACTCCACAAGGTCATCTCGCCTGTGTTTTCTTTCATACTCCGTGATGTGTTCCTTCAGCGTTTTGAGATTCCGGAGCGCGCGGACAATATGCAGCAGATCGGCATCGTCTCCGTACAGCCGCTTCAACAGCAAAACCGCATTTCGCGCGGCCATTTCCTGCACCAATGCGAAAAAGGCTTCTTGTTTGCCAAACAGCCTTTTCAATACGGTCCTCGTCATTTCCGCAACGACTTGAGGTTCGCCCAGCAGCGGGTTCAGACCATCGCTCCCGTCCCACGTTGGATCGATTCGACGTACCGGGATTCCATAGGCAAGGCACCCCTGGTAAATATCCTCCACAAAGTCACCACTCGGTTCCAAAATCAGCATTCCGACACGGTTTCCCCGCTTATACGACTCCAAAATCTGCATGGCCATGGGAGAGAGCAAGTAACTCGTTTTCCCACTGCCCGTTGGTCCCACAACCAAGGTGTGCAAAAACGCATCCAAACCGCCATAGGTGACAATCATCTTGTTCCCCTCCTCCCTGTTAAAACTCTACCGGATCACCAGACTGCCACTGCACATAACGGATTACCCGGTTTCGTGCCGCTGCTCGGTAAATCTCCGCTTGTTTTCTCCTCCTCTGAGGTGATCGATCTTCCAGGGTTTCATCCGGTTCGTCCAGCACATCCACATACACCGGAGGACTTCGCTCCGGCAGAACAAAATCCGGCTGATACCCCAGCCATTCCTCTGACGGTTCAATCGGACGAAGGATGGTATGCGTTCGTTCCCGCAACAGCATGAGCAACTCCCGCTCAGCGCCGCTGTGCAGCCACCAGCCTTCTTCCGTGATATGCCACCCTACAACCGGCGCAATGGATCGCGGCTCGTGGTAATCGAAGTTGACGCGGAGCGCCACCAGTTTGCCATCCACACGGTAACGAGGGATATGGCTTTCGGGAACAAGAACACGGATCAAACACGACCTCATGCCCTCAATCCCCCACCGCTCTCCTCCGATCACTTCTTCCCGCTCACGCAGCCACCCAAGAACCACCTTCCGCCGTTTGGGAAGCCGAAACCGCTCGTTAGGGACGTACCCAAACCAATAAAAATCTTCCGTCCCTATCCAGATTCGGTGATGGGACATGCAGTGCCACATGTGGTACAACACGGAGGCAGGAGTCATCTTCTTGCCCCTTCCCTGCAGCTGCTCGACAGCCAGCTTGTACCAGTCGAAGATGAAAGAAGAAAACAAGCGATGACGATGCATTTGTTCTTCCGTTTGGCCCCCGGTTCGATTCCCCGTCTCCCGGCTTTTCCCTGTTTGTGTCCCTGTTTCCGGGAACAACTTGATATGGACGATCAAGCGATCGCCAACCTTTTCGACTGAGCGCCTCTCCCCCGTACGGGACCGTTCTACCTCCCCGTAGTAAGGACAAGCAGGGGTATGTTTGTCGGAGTGTTCAGGATTGTTGACCAACGTATAGCGGCCGTAGGACGTTTTCCGTACATGCATCTCCGCTCGCATGGCATATGCCTGACACGCGCATTGTATCCGCGACTTTTGTTCATGCCATTGCTTCAACACGGTTTGATCGTAATCTGTACCGGAGCGGAACACATCTTCCGTTATCAACTGGCCGTTTACAAAAAGATGACTCACCTTCTCGACACCACCCCGTCCAGTCTTTCGGATACGCGTATCAACTGCCTTGCTACATCATGGACACGTTCCCGCACCACGGCGTCCGTCAGGTTATCAAATAACGGGAGGAGATCTTGTTCCAGTCGATCAATCAGCTTCTCTGCCTTGTCCAGTTTTTTGATCAACAAGCGGCGCCGCAAATTTCGGGCACTGGATGCTTCCAACGTGGGGGCAACGGCATCAATCGCTGTCTTGGGGATGTCCTTCTCCAGTTCAGTGTGCCATTCTCCATTTTCTTCCGGACGCTCCTCCCTCTGCCCCTCAAATGAAACATCTTCCCCCATACCTTCCCCGACGTCTTCTCCCACGTCCAACCAATCCAATTGCTCTTCCCGTTGATCTACCTGCTGCGACCGGCGTTCCCGGATGTATTCCAGTTCGCTGCGTATCGCCTGGATTTCTTGGGATCGTACTTCTTTGACATGGGAACGGGTAATGGCTTCGTACAGCTGGCGTTGTTCTTTTTCTGACAAGGCGGCAAGTTCGTTCCCGGACACCACGCCAATGACGCCACGGGAAACCAGCTCTTGCAGTTCTGGAATCAAGTCCAAGAGTCTGAGCAATCGTCTTGCTGTTCTCTCTCCCTCTCCCACGAGGTTTGCGACGTCTCTGCGTGTTTTTCTATTGTGGTCATCTTGTCCACTTTTTGGCCTCCCCACCGTGATTCCCCAATAGTCGTACAAGACCTTAATCTTACGGGCTTTCCGCATCGGGTCTTTCTCATCCCCGCGGCGAGCGTCATTGGCCATAACGAGTAGATACAGCAACTCCTCTTCGGTTGCCGATTCAATCACACGCACAGGTACGTTTTCCATGCCCTTCCGAGCCGCGATCTTCCATCGTTCATGGCCGGAGATAATGACGTTTTCCCCCGTTACCCATAAGGGCTCCTGAATCCCCATTTCGTCGATGCTGTTCTCAAGCAGCGCGGCCTCTATGGAACCCAACGGGGAATTGAGCATCCGATTGAGTGGATGTTCCCTTAACTCATCCACCCTCCGAAACTCCACTTCTTCCCGAATGAGCATGGTTCTCCCCCCTCCCTTATTCCCCGCCTGGACGGAATGGTTCGCTTGTGATCTCGCTTGTACGATCAACCCCCAACTGGAATTCGATTAGCTCCCAATCTTGTCCCATGGCCTTTTTTACCGAGCGGGTCAACGTCCCCATGGACGACGTTACCCATTGGGGAAGGGCAACAGTAAAGCGGTGACACATCTTGATGCCGGCCACGGCATATAAGACGGTCACCGCTAACGTGATCAACATCCAGTTCATTGACCCATCCCCGTTCCAATACTCCAAGGCCACCTGGTACAAGACGTGACGTACTTCATCCCCCTTCCATCCCATAAGAATCCAATATGCCGCGCCCATCCACCACCCGGAATAAGACTCCTGTTTTTTCCATACCCACAGAGTTATCCCCAGTATCCACAGAATCCCCAACCAAAGCAAAAGAGGAATCCAGGTCATCGGAAGGGTGTTCGCGAGAACAAAACCTGCTACGACGATGACGAGAAACGATACTCTACCTTCTCCCGTCATAAGGACCCCTCCGCTTTCCAGATGTTCCCCCCTGCTGTTCTCATGGCTGCTTCCCATCCGGCGCCGAGACTCAAAATGGCGATTCCTTCATCGTAGGGAAGAACGTATTCCCAATAATCAGGAAGGCCCCACTGTTCCATGCACCACCCGTTTCGGCTGAGAACGATTACGCCGTCCAGTACGCCTCTCACCCGACGAGATTCTTCTTTCGCCCGGAAGATCGGTAATCTCCCTCCCTGCGGTTCGATCACGAACAAGGCATACTTTTGCTCTTCCCAAATAAGGATGCCGCCAATACGAGATTGCTCTCGTTCTTGGCGGCCCCACCCGACAAATTCATATTTCGGGATCCATCCCCATCCGGCTTTTTCGCACGCTACTGCTACGTTCATAATCCATAGGCGGTTCCATTGCGCAACTTTGCTGTCATTCCGCCATTCTTCCCATCGACGAATCTCGATCTCCAACCGTTCTAGGCTCCACCCCTCAACGTCAGCCAGCACTTCCAGCCCTTTTTTCAGTAGATACCAACAGTATCCCCTTGGCCACTCCCGGTTGTAGATTGCTCGTTTGGCAATGTATCCGCGCTCTTGTAACGTTGCGATTCGGGTATACCCGTATCTTCGACCGTCAAAAATCCGTTGCCGCAGTACATCTGACGTGCAACCACGATACGCCCATATCATTCGAAACAGCGCAATGTCATTTGTCGTGATTTCTGGTGTTCTCACCAACATTCCCCCTTCCTTGTTGCTGTATGGCTCGCAACCGTCGAGTGCTGGGCACTCTCCCACTTGCTCGCCCGTTTTCTTTTACCGATCAACTTTCAGAACATCCAACATTCTCTCTTTCCACCCCCATGAAAATGCCGTTCTTTCCCCCGGCATTTTGACCTTTTCCGGCTGCTGGTCACCTGGGCAGATTAGGGGCTTCAGCCTCCGGCCTTAGCCCCTAATCCCACCGGAATTGCCCTTTGATTGCACAACCCCGACCCCCAATCTCCAAAACCCATAGAACGACATGGGATCAGGACACTTTTTTCATATGGAATCTGTTTTTTTGCTCCTTCCCCGTAGTTAACCCCCGAAAGGCAGATATGGAACCAAAGAATCTTCACAACACCCGGCACCTGAATTTTGCTTTCCTTAAATAGCACCGTTCAAACATAGGGAATCAAATGTTTCTAGCGAACCCCTGTTTTCACCCTCTGTATCGTATGGATTCTAATTTGATTCCATAGGATAGCGCTAACGTCATGTGGAAATTTCTGTAGATTTTTTTGATTCCATATGAAAGGGCGCTTTGATTCCATACGTATACAACCACTGTTTTTCGGGTTTTACACCATCAAGAAATCCATTAATTTTCGTCTGGGCAACACGTACATTTCCGTGTGGGGGTGATCGGCGTTTGGTTCATAGTCAAACAAAAGAGACACCCGACTTTTGTTGTCGTCGGGGATGAAATAGGCGTTTACCAACGCATCGATCATCCACTTGTACACGTGGTTGTCCAGGTCAATGAGAAGATTGGCGGGATAATGGTTCCGAATCCAGATCGCCACGGGCTCCTGGAAGTAGTAATTTCCCACTCCATCCCTCGTATTAAAACCATCCCAAGCCTTCTTGCGGTCCGGCTGCCAGAATGCTCGCAAGGCTTCTTCCGTCCCTACCAACCACTCCTGCTTGATCTGCTCTCGCAGTCCCGGTGCGTGGTTCTTCAATCGACTGAACACGGGAGCCAATTCCGGATAGACCAATCGAAAGCAATGGTCGTCCAATGGTTCCAACATCGGTTGAAAAGAGCATGGATGTTCCACGGGATTCCTTTCTTTCATCCATTCCTTTAACTGATACTGCGCTTGCAGGAGAAGTTCATAGGTTTGTTCCACCCCTGTACGTTCCCACATAAAACCACCTTCTCAATAGATTGGGCAGAGGATACCGTCGCCATCCGTTGGGATACTATCGGCATACGTACCGTTCGTTCCAAAATGCTGTATTCTCGGCTCTCCGTCGTAATTGGTATAGGATACCGACAGTATCCGTAGGGATACCGTTGGATGCTGTTACGAGTTTTCATGCAGACGGATCTTCCGAAGGGCATCAAAGCGGTTTCCTGATCGTTGGCCAAAACGATTCGTCTGCTCCTCTTTCTTCCCCTCTTGATTCTCATCGTCTTTGGTGACAGACGACTGTGATCGACTGAACACCGATTGAAATCCTCCCCCAAAGCCACCCCCTCCGAATTTGTTCGTTTTCGGCTGATACGGGTTGAACGTAGACTGTTTCACATTTTTGATAGCGGCAGACACATCAACATCCACTTCCGATTCTTGTTGAACCTGCTCTTGTTTTTCCTTGATCTGTTGAAGTTCTTTCGCCAGCTCGGCGAATCGGCTTGGCATCCCCATCCCGGCAAAAAAGGTGTAGATGACCGCGTAATTTTCATTCCAGATCGGATCGCCAAACTTGCCTCTCATCTGCGTGATTGGATTATAGTCACTGATCACTTTCTTGATCGTCCGTTCCGTGATGACATCCTTGAAAAAGTCCGCGTTGGACGGCCGCAAAATAAAACCGCCGTACATTGTCGCCGTTTGGTACTGATGTCCGCAAGCAAAGTATCCCTTTTCGATGCTCGCTTTCATCTTGGCTTCCAGTTTTTCGATGGTAAAATCCGGTTCCAACCGTGCCTTCGCTATCGTAAGAAGCTTGCCGGAAAGCTGTATTAACTTGATGAAGTCGGACGGGTCATAGGTTACGTTGTCGCTCCCAAAGTTGGCCGGGATGAGATTGGCTTCGTGGATGGTACTAATGACCGCATTATTCCCCTCATCCTTCCAGGACAGGTTCGTATGTTGGAGTGTCCGCGATCCCTTCTTCAATTCAAAATCATGGTAGATCTTTTTGTTGTCGGTTAAAATCACGCTGGCTAACGGTTTTGTGTCAGAGGATTCAAACAACTCTTCCTGTACCTTGAGAAAATCTTGAATCTCCTTTAACAGCAGCAAGGCGTTTGCGATTTCATCCGGATCGTCAAACGGCAGCGAAATGAGTAAGGTGATCGGAACCGGAAAGAATCCTTCTTTGATCAAATTGAGGGTCAAAGAGCCCCAACCGGTTCCCACTCCACCTCCGGCCCCAAGCGAAATAATCAGATGCTCCACATTTGCAAATTTCTTTTCCATGGCCACAGCCAACTGGCTTCTCAATTCATTCGCCTTGGGATTCAACGTCGGATCGAATAACTCGACCACAAGAGAAGGAGTCCGGGCAGCTCCTTTCATTCCGTCAAAGTGAATGCGATCCTTTTCCGGGATATTTTTCAGGTGAATCATATCCGCCTGGGCAAAGTTGATTGCCAATGTCGGGTAACATTGTGTCCCATCCGCAAAGCGATAACCGGCAAAGATATCCGCATCCTTGTTCCCCTTTTGGCCGGCGCCTATCACGCCAAATCGCAAGGACACATCTTGGATAAGGCCACTGTTTGTCATGAACTCCAATTCTTTACTGTTCATCAGGCTCATGGTATCCCCCCTCGTTTGAAGTCAGCAACAAATAATCCACAAACGCTTGTCCTTCCTCGGAGAGCGAATAAAGTGTCTCTCGCCTTGGCGTCCTCAATTTGAGAAGACCGGAAAAATACAAGGCTTCCACACAAGCATGGACGACTGTTTTGCTATATCTGCTCGTGTCTATGATCGATTGTTTATTGATCTCTCCACTCTCTCCGATAATGCAAAGAACATCCTTCATGGGTTCAGTTAGTCGGCTAGAAAACAAGGCATAGTGTCTGGACTCGTACAATTGGGTCATATATTCACCATTCCTTTAGCTGTCTCCATTTCTTTTAGAAGCCAAAAAGGTAACTCTCGCTTGTACATAATGTTTAGCTTTCTCAGCACGGTTTGGCTGTGTTTTTCCGCTGTATAAGGAGAAACCTCCAAATGAACGGCAACTTGGGGGATGGAGTATCCTTGCAGCAGCATGGACAGCACCTTCGATTCTTGGGGAGTTAGGCTATACTTTTCGGAAACTCCGATCATCAGTTTGTCAAGCAACCGGTTTTCTGTCATCGTCAACACCTCCCTATCCGTGATCCGGACTGTACACTGGCCTGTAAGAATCGCTCAAACTGATCGGCCGGCAGTGGTTTGCTGAACAAAAACCCCTGCATGACGTGGCAGTCTTTACGCAAGAGATAGTTTTTTTGTTCCTCTGATTCGACTCCCTCGGCAACAATCTGCAGATTCAATTCATGAGCAAGACGAATTATGGCTGAAGTAATCGGAACTTCCTGCTGGCTGTTTTCGACATCTCGCACAAATACTTGGTCGATTTTCAATGTGTCTACAGGAAACACACGCAGGTAATTTAGCGAAGAGTATCCTGTACCAAAATCGTCAATCGCGATCTTTATACCCAACCCTTTCAACCTGGCCAATATCGAAAGGGTGTGTTCTTGTCGTATTGCAATATTCTCCGTCAGTTCAATCTCCAAACACTCCGGAGGCAACCGTGTTTCTTGCAAGACATTCAAGATTACCGCGACAAAGTCGGCATGTTGGAGGGAATGCGGGGAAATATTGGTTGCGATTCGTATTGGGCCATACGTGTCTTGCCACCTCCTCGCCTGTTGGCAAGCAACTGTTAAAACGTATCGGTCCAAATCGGTAACCAGGCCATTGGATTCCGCCAGTGGAACGAAGATACGAGGCGATATGTCCCCTAACAATGGGTGTACCCATCGTGTGAGAGCTTCCGCTCCAATAACCTTGCCTGTGCTAACGTGAACAAAGGGTTGGTAATAAATCTCGATCCCTCCCTCCTTTCCCGCTGCCAACGCTTTTCTTAATTCTTGTTCGCATATTTTCTTTGCGTACTGGATTACCGGCAGATCCATCGGCCCCTCCTCCATTTCTTTTCCTTGCTACCCCATAGAAATCGTCGGCAGCAGGATCACGAATGAAAACGCGATAAACGGCGCAAACGGTACCTGAACCTGATTCATCACCTTGGAAAAGATGAGCCCCGACAGAAAAGACAATAAGATCACTCCGTTAACGAGCGGGAACCCAAGCGCAAATCCCAAAAAGGTAAGGAGTTTCATATCCCCTCCCCCAATGCCTTCTTGCACGAACAATGAGAGTACCATCAGCATGAAGAACACAAACAAACCACCGAATACGGAATTCCCCAATTGGTCATGAACGTAATGGTACAGGAGCGCAACCAACATAGACGGATAGGTCAACCAATCCGGAATGATCCGCCATTTCCAATCCGTCCAAGCGGCGATCAGCAGGACAATGAGAGAGAACCCAATGAGTATCACTTCCTCACCTCATCCAGATTTGTGATGTAAATGTGGCCGACGCTCGTAAGGGAACTTGAGCCGTGATCCCGATGATTTTCAAAGACTTGAACGTGTAAGTGGACGAAACGGCAATCACGCCTTCTTCCCCTTTGGCCAATGGGCCGGCTGAAATCGTCAAATCCCATTCAGCAGGGTCCAGACCGGCATCAGCAAACCGCTGTTGCAAATAGGGGATTGTTCCATCCAACAGCCCACCATGCTCCCCCATCTTTTGAGCCGTGTCGTTAATACAAACCTGAGCATTCAGCCATTTTCCTCCCCATTGAACAAAGTCGCCCATGAGGATGAAGAACGGGAAAATTAGGGAGAAGATGATCAAATACTCAATACTGATAAACCCATTTTGATTTCTGAACGTTTTCATTGGAGGATCACGCTCCGAAATTCATGTACTTTCCCGGCATTTCGTACACTGGCGGTATAGTCGGAAAAATACGAGTAGATCCACGGTAAGGCCATGGAGGCCATACCGAAGATCATCACAGCAGCAACTACCAGGATCACTTTCTTTTCCATCAGAACCGTACCTGATGTATCAAGGTACCACTGGCGGAAAAACCTTTGCATTCGCTTCCTCTCCTTTCGAAATTCATTTCATAAATAGAAAAACCGGGCATTTCTGCCCGGTCCGCCCTTTTTACCAGCTCACTTCTTCGTTAATTTGGCTATTGTTTTTAATGTTGGTGGACGTTTGGTTCCAATAGTCTTTCAGGAACGTATAGCCAAGGGTACTGAATCCAAAAACGCCTACGACAATTACGACCAACAGAATTTTCTTTTCCATCAATACCGTACCACGATCGTTACGGATCAGTTTAAACAAGCCTTTCCCTTTTTGAATCATTTTGTTCCACATAGTAATCCTCTCCTACATAATTTTTTGGTTTGACTTCTTTGGTAGGTTGTACCGTCTCCACAGGGGGGATCTCTCAACCGAATCCCCCCTTTCAAAAGGCAGGTCCTTTTGACAGCATGCTGACCAAATACAACGCCATCAGCGTGGCAATAAACAGGATACCGTCGAAGGCAATGATCATATTCATCGCCTTTACCTTGGCGGGACGTACTTGCTTTTCGCGCTCCATGAGTTTTTTGTCCAATTCCCGAAACGTCGATTCCATTTGCGCCAAGATTTCCTGTCCATCTTTTCCAGGCCCTACCGTCATGTATTGAGAAAGAGCTGCACTGAACTCAATCAATTCCGGCACCTTTGTACTCCTGGCAAACTTTTGGACTGCCTCCTGCGGTGACAGAAACTCCAAGTCTTGTTTGAGTACCTCCGCATATGCTTTCAGCCCACTACCTGTTCCGTGTTCGCATGCAATTCGCAGCGCATCCGCGGGGGTTTTCTGCCCCTTGAGTAACAGTCTGACCGTCAGTGCAAAGTTGGGGGTTTCCTTTCGTATCTCTTCCCGCAATTTCTTCGCTTTGTTTTTTAGCTCTCTCCTCGGTTCGAAGAAAAAATATACGGCTAAAAGGATACCCAGGACGAGAATGAACCAGGCCTTCATGATCACGTAAACAATGAGAAACAGTAACAACACACCGACCAAATACACAAACTGTTCAATGACAATCTGCTCGGGCGTCTTCCTCGAATCAGCATCCAGTAGTTCTTGCTCAATCGCAGCTCTGGTTCGCTGCAAGTATTTGTTGGTCAGAGGAAAAAGAAATTCGAATGACCGATGCCATGTTTGATCGGGTTTGACTTCCTCCAAAAGGATCGATGCCCGATAAGTTGACGAAGGTTGAAACAGGTAAAACAGGATGAGAAAAAGGAGGAAGGCCAACAGCCCTCCCCCAACCACAAGGAAGATCAACGATCACACCTCTTTTCGAATGATGAAATAACTCACGATGGGGACAAAAAGAGCAATCCCCAGATACACAGTCAACAGACACTGTCCAACCAAACTTTTTGTGTATACTGCAAACATTTCCGGCTGAAAGAAACGGAAAAATGCCACGGCAGCAATAAACAAATAGGACAGCCAACGATTTTCTCGAACGGCACTTAGCATAGCATTGGCCAGTTCCATTTTTGCCAATCGCTTGGTTTGAAAGTAGGCACCCGCAACCAGTACTCCTTCGGCTGCGCTGTCGCCAACTGATTGACTAATCTCGGCCATCTTCACAAACAAGTTCATTTCGGGTACTTTGAGCCGTTCCATCATCTCCTGTAAGGCTTCCCCAATCAAAACATCGCTGCTGTGGAGCTGATACACACGCATGAACTCGCTTTTCAACGGTTCGTCCAGGCTCGGAATCGTGGTTTCCAATGCACGTTTCCAGTTTTTTTGAATGCGAAAAGCGGCGCCTAAATTTTGAAGCGCCGGTCCCAATTGCTCTTTTGCCAGTTCCCGAATATGACGTTCTTTATTTAAATAAAACATCTTGATTGAGAAGTAATTGGCGATCAATACGAGTAATGTGATAAATGGGTTGAGAAAAAGAAAAGACAAGCCAACTCCGATTCCGAAAGCAAGTCCCCACCAAATGACTTGTTTCTGAACCGAAACCCCCAGTCTTTCTCCCTCGGCAAAAAAACTGCTACGCTCTTTTTTTGCTGGCTTGTTTAGTTCAATCCATTTTATCGGCTCTCTTTTTCCTGACTCAAACAACAGCAGGAAAAGGGAACAAAGTAACACGGCTCCTACGGCCAACAAAACCGCCATGCTCATCGATGTCCACCTCAACCAACAGGTTGGAGATACTTTTCGTATCTCGTTCTTGGAATTTCTGCATGTTGGAACATTTTGACCAAGCGTTCAGAGATGGGATTGCTGCGTACGAACTCCTTATTCTCCCAATCGAACTCAAAAATCGGGTTGAGGTGCAATTCACCATCCTTATCAACGCCAACAATCTCCACAATTTCAAAAACGCGGCGGCGGTCATCTTCGGCAAAGTGCTTCTGCATCATGATAATGTTAAGCGACTTGGATAACAGTCGGTTGGCGTCCTGTTTGGTCATAAACCGTGCCAAAAGCATGCTGATTCGTTCCGCCAATTCCGAAGCACTGAGGCCGTGCATGGTAAACCACAACGGGTGTCCAATCAAGGCAGCTTCAATCGCCGCCAGGAGATCCTTCTCTTTGCGGATTTCCCCAATGATCAATCGCTTTGGCGTCTGACGCAAACTGGTAACGACCAACTTTTGGATCACAACGTCCAACGATTCATCTTCCATAATCCGACACTCCTCGGAAATAAAGTGGTAGCCTTCCTCATAGGGATACAACTTTTCCAATCGCATCTCTGCGGTGTCTTCGATAACGATAACCCGTTCGCCTTTTTTAATAAAACCTGCCATGAGTTTAAATGTAGTGGTCTTACCGGAACCGGTGCTCCCACCCATGCAAATGGAGCATCCCCCTTGAACAATCAGTTTGATAAACTCAAACATCTCAGGCGAAGCTGTTCCTTTTTCCAAAAATTCCTTTTCTGTCAACGTGATCGGAGGAAACTTTCGGATGGTCAAGATGGGCCCTTTCATTTGACTGATGGGTTGCCATACCACATTTACTCGGCATTCACCGATCCGTGCATCCACAATCGGATTTTTATCCGATACAGACTTCCCGCAAGAATTCAGGATTTTGGTGACGATGATGGTCTCCAGGTGCTTCTGATTGTCAAATTGAATCAGATCCTCCGCAGGGCGGTCTTTTCCGTTCTGCTTTACCCACGGCTGATCGTACCCGTTGATCATGATCTCCGTGATGGAGTTGTCCTCTAACGCATCATCCAAAGGCCCCAATGAAAAAATGTCTTTCCAAATTCGGATGACGACATCATCGATGCTCATACCGGCCACAAACTTTCGTTCGATCTGCAGGTAGTTGCGGATGATCCGCTCTACCTCCGGCTTACGTTTTTTATTGAACAGTGCATCCTGGACGAGTTTGTTATGTTCGTTCATGAGAAAGTTCCGAACTTCATTTCGCACCAATTCATAGTCGGAACTGGTGTGTTCCACACTTTGTTCTTCCTCTGGCCTAGCAGTCTTCGTAGCGGCCTGCTGGCTTTGCAGTTGTTGCAGGTTTACACGTCCTCTATTTAACAAGATTGTTTCATTTGGCATTGTTGATCCACCTCACACGGTTTTTTCTCGAAACAGGGAAAATTGTGAAAGGAGGCTGCCGCGTCCTGCCTTTTTCGAACTGGCTTCCCGTCTTTTCGCTTCCTTCTCTAGTCCCAATAACCCCTCTGCTATTTCACCGATGGCTGACTCAAATGACTTTCCACCGAGCAAGTTTAATTTGTGAATCTCGGTAATCATCTGCGGATCATACGGAATTGTATAGGTGACACGACGTTGTAGGAGCTCTTCAAATATGGCGATGTTCATCTTTTCAGGAAGCTTGTTGATAATTACCTGGGCACCGTCCACTGGAACACCGGTATTCTCCAGCAGTTTGATTCGCTGTGAAAACAGCCGCACAGCAGACGGACTGGTATCTGTGACAAAGACGCGTTGATCGCAGGCTCTAAGTATGGCCAAGTGTAACGGTTCATCCGGATCGCTTCCCATGGAAAAAATGATGTTTTCAAAGAATGGTTTGGCACCCTCTACGATTTTTTTCATGTAGTCGGTAATCTCGTTGAGATCCGTCCCCAAGGTTGGAAAATATTCAAAACCAAGATCGGCCGACGGTGACAGAACGTACAACAAATCCGGCAGCTTCTTGAAGTGTTCCGCCAGATGTTTGGTGACTTGCCCCATCTTGGACTTATGCAAAAAGTAGGGTTCCATGTTGGGCCGCTCTTTGCTTTGTAGCGCCTCAAGCAGTCCTTCCAACGTGTATCGTGAATCCTTATATCCGATCAAATATGGTGCCTTAGGGAATCGAATATCCATGTCAATGTACAGCGTTTTCTTCCCATTCATAGCCGAATAAAAAGACAAGGCTCGGGCAATCGAACCAGCTCCTACCCCCGGTTGGATTCCAAAAAACCCGATCGTTCGTTTTACGTTCAAATGGGCAATGTGCTGTTTCTGCTCTTGCCTTTGCAGGGAGGACTGAATCCAGGCGTAAATTTGCTCCCACCTTACTTCCTTCCCCTTCAAAATGAAGATAGAGGGAGACAAATTGACGGGAGGATCGTACGCCAAATAGAGAACAGGAACCCCTTGGCTCGCCAACGTATTCGCCACTTCACCGGTCGGGTCGGTTGTATCTGACAGAATGACAGGTGATTGTGCATCTCCAAGATCATACCGTTCTTCGCATACGATTCCATAAGAGCGTGCGAGCTGAGTAATCTGCTCATAACTGCTTGCGTTAATAATCATTGGGCATCCCCCTTTGTAGTTTCGAGAACTTGAAACGTTTTACTCAATTCTGCCGTCATCCATTCCCGTATCCTCTTGACTGACCAAAGCCCGTTATCCGTAGCTGATGTTGTTTTGCCATAGTCCTTGTAACTCACTCCCGCTACTTGTATGGTTCCGAGTTTTTCAGCCAGTTGGATCAAAGCGATCTGCTCATTATTGACCGCGAGAAGAATCGTTTGCGGCACGACATTTGCCCCGATGGTCACCGGCTGCTGCTCATCGCTGCTGTTTTTGGTAACGGCATCTGTCGTTGGCCGTGACTTTTGAGAGCTGGTTGCATATGTCCCGATCACCCTCACTTTTTCCAGGAACGGGCCAATCACCGGCTTTTTATCCTCTTTGGCCACCGCTGACAGCCACAGGTCGATGTAACTCCCTTCCGTAATCTGGGCCGCTAAGGAAGAGCGCAAATTTGTGTTGATCGCAATCATCTTCTCCCCTTCGTTAAGGAGCATTGCCGCGCCATCTTTCATTTCCTCGGCCGTCAATACCTTTCCGACGTACAAGTAGCTGTTCGGCGGCACCGTATAGTTGGTGGCTGTAAACTTATTCAGGACGTCTTCCGGTTTTCGGAACACATTTGGCGGAACGATCTTGGCCGGGTGCATGCTCACCTTGATCACCCCGTCGTCAAACATCTTTTGAGTAATCATGGTGCGGGGAGGAATCTCTTGCGAGACGGTCAATACTGGAACCAATGCACTTTGTCGTTTCTCATACTCTGTATATCCGAAGTAAACACCCCCTCCAACCAATGCGATAAGCAATAGAAGGATGACGATTCTCACGTTTCTTTGCATAAGAAAAAGGCGCCCGTTGTGCGCCCATTCACCACCTTTTATTCGTAATTTTTCGCGTCATACTTCGATTCGATGATCTCCGTTGTCTGAACCGGGACGTTTACAAGAATGTTGTTCTCCTTTAGCAGTTTGAGAAGGGAACTACTATAGTTAGCATCTACAGCAAGGGAAAGAAGCGCGGGCGACGTTTGTACGTTCATCCGCACGTTTAACTCCTTCGGACCCACATTCAGGTTGTTTTGGAGTACCCGACTTATGGTATCTTCCAATCCCTCCCGTATCAGATAAGGAGGATCTCCTACTCGCAAAGCAGCCCAATCCTGATGTTTGATAATGGCCTGCCGAGCCGCCGCAATCGCCGCACTTCGAAAGTCTTCTTTTCCAAATATGACGATGGTTACGTCTTTAAAGTACGCAATCACAAAGGCCAAGCAAATAAAAAAGGCTACTATCTTGGGTATCCCTGTCAACGTGATCACCTCCGCGCCTCTTGTGGATAAACGGAGAATTCCTCAACCTCTATCCCGTTGGAATTTTCCTTTCCGTTGCTGTTGTACCAGGGAACAAGTTCATCGAAGTACCCTTCGTGTCCCAGCCAATCCCATCCCGGCCGAATGTTGTGAGGATATGGATTGTTTGGATCGACCCGTCGATAGATATAATCATCATGGGGGCTTCCTTGAATGTTATATGCTTGGTCAATACATGTGGCGAGACGCGGAGAAACAGGTGTTACCGTCGTATTGCCCTTAATATCCGTATGAGTGATGAAGGTTACTCCTGCCCCTTCGCCCTTCACCGCAAAAGGATACGTTCCATCCTTTTGATAAAAGCTGGTGTAATACTTGTTTTGCCCATCCACGTACTGACTTTCATCGACTTCCAAAGGATCAAGCGTGTGAAGGTACTCGATGGCCTCTATGTCCTTCTGTCCCCGTTCAATCTTGGCCCGTGGAAATTGCCAGATGTTTTCTGATACCGGCGGATCGTGCTTAGGCACCAACTCAACTGAAGGCAGGACGATCGTATCTCCTTGGTACTCCTCAGTATCGAACTCCGCCACGATCTTGGAAAAATCATGGTTCGATCCATTGTGGGGATTAGAGTTGTGGTACTCCGTTTTCAGCTTGTAGGCAAAACCCATCCCTGCTTTCACGGTTGCCGTATGGTACTCCGGTGTAACGACGATGGACTCATAATACTTTCCTGTGCAAATGCTGCAGCCAGTAGGTGTACAATTGCAATAGTACTCATAGGTGCCCGAAACCGCTGTCGTCTGGACCTTTGCCCCGCGACAAGCTGCCCCGACCACCTCTTCAGGCAGCAAAACAACACTCGCAGATTTGATATTGTCCGCGTACGTAATCTCGTCAAATTTCCGCGGCTGAGGGTGGATCTCGGCCTCCAATTTGTATGTCATCCTCTCAGATTTCCCGGTTACTGGCGTCTTCCACTCGAAAGGAACCTCCCGCTCTTCGCCCGGATTCAAATGAACGGATTGCCGGCCCACCTCCTTACCATCGAAACGCAGGACGAGATCGACCGCTTCGGGCATGACACTATCTGGAATATTCCCTACCTGTACGACGGTCGTAACGTTGTCTCCCTGACGATATATCCCACCTTTGACTGATTTGACGTACAGATTCATGTTCTTCGTCAAATCAAGCGTGGTGACTTCCAAGTTGTTATGGAATCCATACAACTCAATCGGAGGAGCATTCTCATGTGGATTGAGCCGGGCATATACGGTATTTTGTAGTGGAAACGTTGCCGAAATGAGTTTTTCTTCCCCAACCCCAAGCGAGATATTCGAGATCTCGCCCAATCTTGTTGCTTCTGCCCCCAAACCGTACTCCATGGATGTGACCAGCGTTTGGGTACGTCCCGGCAAATCCTTTTGCTTCACAGGAAATTCAACTGTGATTCCAGTGGATGTTTTACCAGTTAATATGCCTTCCCCGATTTCTAAGTCCGGGAAGTCAAACTGAACGATCGTGTTCGCGTGATTATCCCCGTAGTCTTTCTCCAACGGATTGTGATCGGGATTCACTACGAATTCCATCGCTCTTTCCTTTTTCCCCTGCATGTCAAACGTGATGGAAAACGATATGGTTTGGCGCCCCAGGTTCTCATACCTCCCCGGCAAGGTTACATGCTTGACCTCTTGCCATTGTTGATCTCCCTCCCATTTCCATGCTACCTGCGTTGTTTTTGGACTTGGTGATTGATTTTCCACGGTGACCGAAACATCTCTTGTCTCCTTATCTCGTTTGATCAGGATTGGATTAGGACTCACCTCAAGCAGTTTCAAGTTTGTGTCGCTGCCAACAATAACTGTAACCGTATAAGGTTGCGCCACATTCCCTTCTTCGTCTTTCGCATGAAGCGTGACCTCATACGTTCCCTTTTGAAGTGTAAAGGTTCCGGAGTTTGTCTTTTCTTCAAGCCATTGTTCTTCAAATACTGTTGTCAGTTGATTGGTTTCAGTGTTCCTGTACTCCAGGGAGACTAACGCCTTCTTGTTCGCCGAAAAGCTTTCCAACAAAATCGAATAGCTCACTTCCCCAACGTCCGCGTATACGATCGGAGCATTTTGGCCATTGATCGTCAGCGAATAGATCACTGGAGGCTTGCTCGTTGAAAAACCGGACGCGGGAAGAACCGTGACCATCAGGATCGCAATCACGATCAAAGGGAGCAAGATTTTTTGTCTGTTCCTCAAGTATCCCACCTCTCACTTCTTGAAATTAACAATCGCTTGGATGGCTCCCTTTACCTGATCCGGATACGTATAACTGGCCGGCATTCCATCATTGGTTGCTGTTGCCTTAGCCCAAAAACCGCTGTCAACCAATGGAGACGGGAACTGGATGGAATATTCCCCCTTGTACTTTTTCGTGGGAAGTACGATCTCCACCGATTGGCCTTTGTTCACCACATACCGCTTCAAGACCTTTTCTCCTTTTGTCTCAATAAGATAGGCCACCAACGGCTTCGTATCTTTTGAGTGATTTTCCAAGATAACCCCATTTTTGCTCTTACCGAGCTTGAATTCCCATCGGTTCATAAAGATGCTTGTATGAATGTCCGACACCCGAATGGGTTGATTCAGTTTGTCGCCAATGCCGTTGTTTTTGTTTACAGATTCAAATACGGAACAAACAGCGGAGTTATATTGCATTCCCCATACGAGAGGCCCTCCGTATTTGATGGTTGATCCATCTGACACATCCGGGAAGTAAATTCTCTGGGTCGCATCCCTCATCTTCACAAGAACCGGTTGGCAGCCTTGTGTAACTCCATTCTGAATGACAATTGATTTGGAAGCGGTTCTCCCAAACTTGTCACTGACCGTGAGTGTAACTTGATTTTGACCCTGTTTTAGACCAGGTAGTTCTGATAAGGGGACATTTCCCTCATAAGTCACCGTGTAATTGCTAACTGGTGTATTTTTCGAAAAGAGCTGCTTGGTAGCCGTTCCATTCACGGTAACAACGCCGGTGATAGCCGTATCAAAAATCGAGTGAGCCAGCGCTTTAATGTGCAGACTACCATTCGAGTTTTGTTCCAGGATTGGGATTGAAGGCCAAGCGGTTGTCAAATATGTGGTACGGAACAGTGGCCCTGTAATACCATCTCCTTCAGCCCTTCTCATGTCCGGCGCGCCTCCCCCAGAAAGGTAAAAAATTGCCCCTATATTTACATAGGGGACATTGTTGGCTAGATATTTTTTTACTATGGGGTGATCCGTATTGATTTGTTCCCACACCCATTTAGCGTTTCCGTTTGCTTTAGTAGCCAGGTCATTAATGATCTCTTCTTCAAATGGGACCAAGTGGTAACCCGACTTATCCTTAAACTTATCTTGCGGTTCCACCCCAGGTAATGGCTGGATGTCGAACTGAACGGTTTGAAGGTATCCACTAGGTGGTGTCGATACCCCGGTTATGACGTTTTGGGCGCGCAAATCGTGTCGGTGTACGGTGGATGGTCGAGTTTGTATTCCAGATAGCCCGGAGTACGAAAGATCCCCTTTAAGGTGAATGTTTTTAGTTCCATAAGGAGATTCGCCATAAGGATAGGTGACTGCTGCATAAACCATTGTTGTGATCCCGATAGACAAGGCGAGTGTAAAGCTAAGAACCTTTATCCCCATCTTCATCATCTCTTGGTCCCCCATTCCACTTCCAGTTCAGGGACTCTCACATAAACCTCATTCTTGCCCAGGTTACCTTCATAAATTACGAATCCAAGAGTGCCTGTTCCAACAGGGATGGTAAAGCTTTGCCCTTCTTTGAGATACGTAAGATCCTTAGTCAAATTTTTATTTTGTTTATCGGTGTAGATCAGGCCTTTTAAGTATCCATTTGGCAGTTTTGGAATAACACCTGACAACTTCCCTTCCTCGTATATTAAGCTTGCCACAAACTCATCTATTGCTGGCTCCGTTTCAGAATGTTTAGGAAGCAAAAAGTTGGGATCAACAGGTGCTACAACAGTGAACTGCCCTTTTGCACCAACTTTAGCGCCTACCTGTGTACCACCAGTCGTCGGCGTGGTGTTACCAACACCTGGGTTGTTCGTTCCCGGTTGGCCAGCGACCGGTGTGGTACTCGATGTTCCAGTCCCACCAGACAGGTTTGTGGTGATCAATACAAGTCGTTCAGTTGCCAACCAGTCTACTTTTGCACCGTAGGCTTCACTGACAAAGCGCAACGGGACGAACGTACGATTGTTTTGCAGAGTCGCTGCTGCATCAAATGTGATCTGTTTGCCAGATACAGTTGCTTTCTTTTCCCCAATTTTAAACGAGATTTGCTTACCTTCTTTGGTCATAGTAACCGTTTGTTTCGCCCCATCCCATTCGACTGAGGCGCCCAGCTTCTCACTAATAAAACGAATTGGGATCATTGTTCGGCTGGTAGAGGGATCGATGTAAGGCTTTGCATCTGGGAACTGGACAGAGACGTCGTCCACTTTCACCTGGATATCTTTACTGTCTGCCAGTACAGTGACCGGACTAACGGCAGTGGTCAGAAGAGCTGTTCCAAGGAGATATTGAGCAAAACGATTCTTTTTCATATAAATCACCTCAATGAGAAATGTAATTCTAAATTTTTCCTAGCAATCCCCATTATTTCATAATCGCTCCCCCTTTGAAAGTTGTCGTAAACTGCTTCTATAAAAAAGCAAAAGCCCCAGTCTCGGAGAGACTGAGGCTGAATCTACCAATCCATGGTATAATATGGTTTGCACAATAGAATCGGCTCCTCAAGGGTGGTCGGCTCACTCTCTACCCCATCAGGGAAGGGGGTGAGACAATGACAGTATACGAGGCTCTTTCTCTGATGCTTGCCTTTGGCATGCTGATCGTAGCCATGCTGTCTTTCCACAAAAGGAAATAGACCGCCCTTGAGTTGACACCTCTGCGGTCTATTTCACAACCTGATATGAGCCGACGCCTTTGAGGGCGGCTATTGTGCAAGACCGACAGCGTTGCCGCGCTGTTGGTCTTTTTTAGTGTACGCAAATGATGTTGTTTTTAAGATACCACAAAACGCTGAAGACTAAAAGAAGATCACCCTTTGGCTGGCATGATCATCTACTTCCAAAAATTTGAGCCACGCTTTGCCTATTCATAAAGACGGATAACGTTCACCGCTGTGTTGTCCTTAAGTATCGGCAAATACCAAAGAACATAAACTATGCACTTGCTTATTGTCAATACTTACATTACCATATCCTGAGAAATGATGCAACCATTTTTTCTTCTCAACCTTAACCAATATTGCCCTCATCTTCTTTCTGACAAGATCCTCTTTTCAATTTTAGTCACCTTTGATGGCGTTGATTCACCTATGTATGTAGTAAGTTAATAAATAAAAATAAGGTTCCCGACGCAATAGTTCATTTAACCGCTCATATCAAATTGTTAGCCCAGTGCCACAGCAGTATAAAGCTATTAAAATCAACAACTTCTATTAAAGTTGAAGTGCACTTTTACATGGTGGTAATATGTACCTAAGATTATCATTATAGGAGGTACTAATGTATCAAGGTGTCCACGTACTTGCAAATCAAAATACTCAAGATTGCTGGGAAAAATGGCAGGGGTACCGAGACGCATTCGGTAATATTATTCAAACAACTATCAATAGATATAATGTAATTCCAAATCATATATTAATTTTAGGTGCGGGTAATGGTAATGATATCCCGATTGATTTAATTGAGAGTATCTTTGAAGAGATTGTTTTGGTTGATATAGACAATAATGCTTTAAATAATTTCCTAAATAAAACTTCGGACAAAAGTAAATATCAGACCCATATTATAGATTTATCAGGAATAGCAGATCAAGTAGAATCGGTTGATTTAATAAATGTATCTAATTCAGCTTTAGCTAACATTATAAGTAACCTAAAGCCTAATATTAACTTGTCCGCAATAAAAGGGAAATTTAATATTATTTTAAATGCGAATTATTTCTCCCAATTAACCGCTCCCCTTTCTTATAAATTTCTAAAAGATCATAAGCAAGCTCCTAATTATATAAAGAAAGCCTTGAGCAAGGTAAATAATGAAATTCAAGCTTATCTTTTTCAAGAGATTAACAATTTACTAGAGGTGAATGGTATATGCATACATTCTACAGATATCATTGAAATTTATTACAACGAGTTGACTAAAGAAAAAAATGAATCATGTGTTTTAGTAATGAAAGCAACAAACGGATTGCAAGATATGGCTAATATCCAATCAATTCTTCATATCATTGATGAGAGAGGTTTAAGAATTGAGGGAAGTAATTATCCTGTAAATCTGATACAGGAGTTGTTTGATACAAAAACTTCTTTCTTTATGTATTGGCCTTTTGATCATGGAGAATTTATTATAAAAGGATATGTAGTACAGGTTCTTATACTCCAAAAAAAGTAGAATTTGAGTGCGTATTAATGCAAGTACAAAAAAGCATGGGAGTCTATAAACTATTTTGTGTAAACTCCTAACCTTCAAAATAGGGTACAATGAATTCAAAGAAAGGTTGGGAGAGCCCATGAGCCTGATGTCCAAAGAGCAACTCAAGCAGTGGATCAAGGAAAAGAACATGCAATCGGTGGAAGACGTCCAGTCGGCCTTGAAGGAGTTGTTTGCCGAGACCCTTCAGGAAATGCTGGAAGCCGAACTGGAGACGTCACTTGGCTACGCCAAGCACGACACGAAAAATAAGAAAACCACCAACAGCCGGAACGGCTACAGCAAGAAAAAGGTGCGTTCCGAGTACGGCGATGTGGACATTCAGGT
>NZ_VKJN01000028.1:0-32846 GCF_007197875.1 Brevibacillus sp. LEMMJ03
TGGGAAGTAGCTCAGCTTGGTAGAGTACTTGGCTTGGGACCAAGGGGTCGCAGGTTCGAATCCTGTCTTCCCGACCACTTCCGTACTCCCAAACCAATGTTGGGATTACCTGTGTTTTGGGGGACCTTGCTCACATGCGGGTGTAGTTCAATGGTAGAACTCCAGCCTTCCAAGCTGGATGCGTGGGTTCGATTCCCATCACCCGCTCCATTCCATCGTGTAAAACGGGCAGCCGCTTTTCGGTTGCTCGTTTTTTACTGTACGCCCCCCTTTCGTTTCGCGATCAATTCAATTGGACGTGTGCGCCCGAAGCGACCTGCAGGCAGCCGCCTGCAGTTTTTTTATGCAAATGGCTGTCGAGTTGAGTCATTTCCCTTCCCGAGGCTACAATAAGCGTGAGTGAACCAAGGGAAGGGGGCGCGTTCATGAACAAAAACATCAGCATCATCGGTGTACCGCTTGATTTGGGAGCAGACCGCCGCGGGGTGGACATGGGACCGAGTGCCATCCGTTATGCAGGCGTGGTCGCCCGTTTGGAAAAAATGGGTCTGAATATCCAGGACAAAGGGGATATCCCTGTTACCCGACCGCACACGTTTACCGAGACAGACAACCATAAGTACCTGGACGAAGTGGTGGAGGCGAACACCAGACTGGCCGAGGCCGTCAGCGGCATCATGGAGGAAGGGCGTTTTCCGCTGGTGCTGGGCGGCGACCACAGCATTGCGCTCGGCACGGTGGCCGGTGTCGCCAAGCACGTCAAAAACCTCGGCGTCATCTGGTTTGACGCTCACGGTGATTTGAACACCGGAGAAACGTCGCCCTCCGGCAACATTCACGGCATGCCGCTGGCCGCCAGCCTGGGGTACGGGCATGAGCGTCTGGTGCAGATCGGCGGCTTTGCGCCGAAGCTGAAGCCGGAGAATGTGGTGATTATTGGCGCGCGCGATTTGGATGCGGGCGAGCGCGAATTAATCAAACGAATCGGCTTGAAAGTGTTCACCATGCACGAAATTGACAAACTGGGCATGGCCCGCGTGATGGAGGAAGCGATTGCCCATGTGTCCAGGAACACCGATGGCGTCCACCTCAGCCTCGATCTGGACGGACTTGATCCGCACGATGCGCCGGGGGTGGGCACGCCGGTCATTGGCGGCATCTCCTACCGGGAAGGACATGTGGCGCTGGAGATGCTGGCTGACGCGGACATTCTCTGTTCCGCCGAGTTTGTGGAAGTGAACCCGATCCTCGACCGGGAAAACATGACCGCCCGTGTCGCCGTTGCCCTGATGAGTTCCGCCTTTGGAGACAAACTGCTGTAAGAAAAGAAGCGAGGGACCCGTGTGTTCCCTCGCCTTTTTCGTTTCCGCATCTTTACATCGGTGGGGGAAAGCGGTACATTCTAAGGATGGAGATGCAGTTTGTTCAACAGATGATCCAACTGCACGCTTAACTCCACCATTTCGGGCGTAATGGTTTCCTGTTCCTTGTACCGGTCGTTCAACTCTTGGCGCAGTTGTTCGATTTGGAGAAGAACATGCGGATCGTGCATGTGTTCCACTCTCCTTTACACCGTCAGGATAAGAGAGGTACCATCATTACTATATGGAGACAACCTGTCTCATTATTCCTGTATTTCCCACAAAAATGGCCAAGTAAACACGCCTCAAAACGAAACCATTTGCAGTACCATCCGTATAAAAGGATTACGGTATTGCGGGGAGGATCGCATGGATTTTGTAGAGAAACGGTTAACCCAGCGGGCGAAGCGAGGAGACCGCGAAGCCTTTGCCGAGTTAATCGAGATATATAAGGACAAGATATTTCAGCTTGCGTATCGCATGGTGGGAAACCGCGAGGATGCGGAGGACATCGCGCAGGAAACGTTTTTGCGGGTGTACGCCAACCTGCATGCCTACGACGAAAGTTACAAGTTCTCCACGTGGATCTACCGGATTGCGACCAATCTGTGCATTGACCGGGGAAGGAAAAAGCGGCCCGACTTTTCGCTCGACGAGGAAGTGGAGCCCGGGCAGGGCATGGATTGGTATTCGCGGCTGTCGTCCAACGAGAAGGGGCCGGAGGACAAAGTGGTGACGCAGGAGCTGCAGGAGACCGTACAGGACGCCCTTTCCCAACTGGCGCCGAAGTATCGGTCGATCATGATTTTACGGTACATTGAAGATCTGTCGCTGCAGGAAATCAGCGATATTGTCAAGCTGCCGGTCACAACCATCAAGACGCGGATTCACCGCGGTCGGGAAGCCTTGCGCAGCAAGTTGCGATTTATGTAGGAAAGGAGAAAACCACGATGGAATGCCGAGAAATGATTGCGCTCATTCACGAGTTCCTGGACGGGGAGATTGACGAGCTGTCCAATCAGAAGCTGCAATCCCACCTGCAGGCCTGTGCAACCTGCCGACGGCACCTGCACGAACTGCAGCGGGCCATCGCCTTTGTCCAGAGCGCGTCTCATGTTCATGTCTCGCCGGATTTTACCGCTCGCGTTCTTGCGCAACTGCCGGCTCCTCCCAAGACAAGGCGTTTTTCCAACTGGCTGCGGAATCATCCGTTCCTCACGGCGGCGGCTGTCTTTCTCTTTTTGATGACCGGGAGCATGTTCGCCTCCTGGTTTGAGCAGGATGACACCCTGCAAATATCTTCGTCCAGCATGGATAAACTAAAAATCGACCGGGAGCGCAACGTGGTGGTCGTGCCCGCGGGAACAACCATCGACGGCGATCTGGTGGTGCGCAACGGCAATGTGGAAGTGCGGGGAAAAGTAAAAGGCAACGTGGTCGCCATCGAAGGCAAGGTGGTGCTGGCTTCCACCGCGCAGGTGGCGGGAAGCACCGAGTCGATCGAAGCGATCTTCGACTGGATTTGGTACGAAATGAAAAATCTTGGAAATGACTTGCTTCCTATCTTGCCATAGGAGAAAATAGAGAGTATAGTTACATGCAGCACGGCAGAAGCAGCCGTGCTTTTTCCGCAGGAGACGAGAGCAACTGCCTTGAGATGGAGCGAAATATGGGGGCTTCGTTTATGATTTCAATGGACTATGGGGATTTGCTGCGGTATGTGATCGATATTTCCCTCGTCACATACGTGATTTATAAACTCATCATGCTGATTCGCGGTACGCGAGCGGTGCAATTGCTGAAAGGGATCATGGTCATCATCATCACCTGGCTGTTGAGCAAGTACTTCCAGCTCACGACGCTGCACTGGCTCATGTCGCAGGCGTTTACGTTCGGGGTGCTGGCCATCGTGATCATCTTTCAGCCGGAACTGCGGCGCGCGCTGGAACAGTTGGGGCGGGGCAGACTCTTTTCCCGCTCCAGCAGCATGCAGGATGAAGAGACGGTGCGCCGGATGGTGCAGGAGGTCTGTAAATCGGTGACCTACATGGCCAAGCGGCGGATTGGCGCCTTGATCGTGATCGAACGGGAAACCGGCCTGAACGATTACGTGGAGACGGGGATTGGCATCAACGGGCGCGTCAGTTCGGAGCTGCTGATCAACATCTTCATCCCGAACACGCCGCTGCACGACGGGGCGGTGATCATGCGCAGGGACGTGATTCTCGCCGCTGCCTGTTACCTGCCTCTCTCTGAAAATACCTCCATTTCAAAAGAATTGGGGACGCGTCATCGCGCCGCCATCGGGGTCAGCGAAGTGTCTGACGGTCTGTCCATTGTCGTTTCCGAAGAGACGGGACACGTGTCGTTTGCCATGAACGGAGAAATGAGACGCAACCTGACAGAGGAGCAGTTGGCGGAATGCCTGACCGAACAACTGCAGCCTTCCTCGAAGAGCAAGTCCATGGCAAGTCGTTGGCAATGGAGGCGAAAACATGGATAAGTGGTTAAACAGTCATTGGTTTGCGCGAGCCATCGCCTTGATGCTGGCCATCATGATGTGGATGGTCGTCAACCTGGAAATGGATTCGACTCCTTCGACGGAGGCGAACCGGCCGCTCCTGATTGACGACATCGCCCTGCACGTCAAATACGACAGTGAGCGTTACTACGTGGTGAAACAGCCGAAAACGGTCAAAGTGGCGCTGGAGAGCAACAACCCGTTTTACCGCCACAATTTTCTCCCCTCCGATTCCTACGAGGTGTACGTGGACCTGCGCGACAAGGGGGCAGGGACCCACAAGGTGCCGGTCCAGTACAAGGGGTGGGAGGATGCCAAGGTGGGGATCATCCCCAACGTTGTCGAAGTCACGCTGGAAGAGAAAAAGACCGTGGAGCGCGAAGTTACTGTCGAGATGCTGGGACAGGTCGCGCCGGGGTACACGGCCGGCGAGCCGCTGGTCAAGCCGTTTAGGGCTTTGGTCCGGGTGCCGGAGAGCCAGGCTGACAGGGTGGCGGCGGTGAAGGCCTCCGTCGATGTCGAAGGGGCGACCTCGCCGATCAAAACGACTGTACCGCTCAAGGTGGTGGACAAATCGGGCAACGTCCTGCAGGCAGCGGAAGTCATCCCGCTCACCGTGGAGGTCAACGTGCCGGTGACCAGCCCGTATGTCAAGGTCCCGATCAAATTGAACTTGACGAATGAAATGCCGGATGGCTATAGTTTGGCTAGTGTAGATATGAATGTGGAAGAGGTGACCGTATACGGACCGAAAGAAGTGATCGATGCACTCAAAACGAGCACGTATCCTGGACCGGAGATCGATCTGAGCAGCATTACGTCAGATCGCCTCTTGGAGCTGAAGATACCGGTGTTGGAAAACATCGTGAATGTGGAACCCGAGTATTTGAAGGTGTCGCTGAAAGTGGTTCCGTCCACCACCAAACGTTTGGGGAAAATCCCGATCCGCATCAGCGGCCTCTCGGAAAACATGCAGGCGCGCGTGCTTTCGCCGGATGGTCGGGAGATGTCCACCATCGACTTCGACACGGTAGGAGCGCCGGAAGTGCTGCAGCAAGTGGGGCCGGAAGACGTGCAGGTCGTCGCCGACGTCAGCAGCATGCCGGCCGGTGTGTATGAGGTTACCTTGAACTACATCTTCAACCAGCCGGATTACGTCAAGGTGGCGAAAACAGCACCGAAGAAGGTAACAGTGGAAATCACGAACAAGCGAAGCTAGACGAAAGCTGTTTGGTGTACAAGGAAGGAAATGAGGGACAAACATGGGGAAGTATTTCGGAACTGATGGTGTACGCGGAGTGGCCAATGCCCAGTTGACGCCTGAACTGGCATTTCGAATTGGGCGTGTCGGCGGTTACGTTCTGACCAGACACAAGCAGGAAGGCAAACCGAAAGTGGTGATTGGGCGCGACACCCGCATTTCGGGACAGATGCTGGAAAGCGCGCTGTTGGCAGGGCTGCTCTCGGTAGGAGCGGAGGTAGTCCGATTGGGCGTCATCTCCACGTCCGGCGTGGCGTATCTCACGCGGGCGCTGGGAGCGGATGCCGGCGTCATGATTTCCGCCTCCCACAATCCGTATCCGGACAACGGCATCAAGTTTTTCGGCAGCAACGGCTTCAAGCTGTCGGACGAGGTGGAAGCGGAAATCGAACAATATCTGGACGCGGAGGAAGACACGCTGCCTCGCCCGACCGGCGAGCACATCGGAACGGTGCTGGACTTCCTGGAGGGCGGTCAAAAGTACCTCTCCCACCTGAAGAGCACGGTTACGGAGCGCTTTGACGGCATGAAAGTGGTGCTCGATTGCGCCAATGGCGCGGTTTCTTCGCTGGCGGCCCGGCTGTTTGCCGACGTGGAGGCGGAGGTAATCACAATCGGCGCCAACCCGAACGGCGTCAACATCAACGAGCAGTGCGGCTCCACCCATCCGGAGCGCCTGCAGGAGGAAGTCGTGAAGCACAAGGCACACCTGGGCCTTTCCTTCGACGGCGACGCCGACCGCTGCATCGCGGTGGACGAAAACGGGGAGATCGTGGACGGCGACTACATCATGGCGATCTGCGCACGCGCCATGAAGGCGAAAGGCAAGCTGAACAACAACACGGTGGTCACGACCGTGATGGCCAACATGGGCTTCTTCAAAGGGATGGAAGAGTGCGGGATCAACACCACCAAAACGGCGGTGGGGGACCGGTACGTGGTCGAGGAAATGCTGCGCGGCGGCTACAATCTGGGCGGCGAGCAGTCCGGCCACATCATCTTCCTGGACTACAACACGACAGGGGACGGTTTGCTGACCGGCCTGCAGCTCCTCAACGTGGTCAAGGAGTCGGGCATGCCGCTGTCTGAACTGAAACAGGTGATGACCAAGTATCCGCAGATCCTGGTCAACGTCCGGGTCGAGGACAAGACGAAGCTGGCCGGCAACCAGGCGATTGAGCAGACCATTCGCGAGGTGGAAGAGGAACTGGCTGGAAACGGCCGTGTCCTGGTCCGCCCGTCCGGAACCGAACCGATCGTGCGCGTCATGGCGGAAGGGCCGGACGAAGCGCAGTTGGAACAGTTGGTCAATCGGATCGCCGACGTCGTGAAACAGGAATTGGTATAATCGACCGGGGGAGTGGTACCATACCACTCCCCTCTGCATACAAGTAATAAGACAAAAGAATGATTGTCGCGTTCGCCAAACTGTGATACAGTTTTCATGTGCCATGGCAAATGTAAACAAAGGGGGAATTTGCCAAAGAAAACCGAATGTTGTCAGAATGACCAAAGAATGGTTGAAAGAAAGCGCCAGCACTGCGTTTGCCCGACATGGAGCGCAGTGGACGAGGTGGAGGTTTATCGAAGGTTCGGCGGATGCCTCCCGGCAGCTGTATCACTGCCGCGGAGCGCGGGAACAAAACAGCAGGGCGACCTGTTGGACAAAACCCGCGCATGATACACGAGAGGTTTTTGGGAAATCACGAGTGAAACGAAACCATATGGAATGGCGGGGGCACACCCCCCGTATCACAGACAGCGGGTTGTGTCCCCGTCACTGGAAAGGGGACAAACAATATGTGCGGAATTGTAGGATACATTGGCAATCGACAAGCGCAAGAGATCATCATCGGAGGTCTGCGCAAGCTGGAGTACCGCGGGTACGATTCGGCGGGGATCGCCGTTCTGACGGAACAGGGATTGCTTGTGGACAAAGCGAAAGGGCGTCTCTCCGTTCTGGAGGGCCGACTGGCCGCACAGCCGCTGGCCGGTAACGCGGGCATCGGGCATACGCGTTGGGCGACGCACGGCAAGCCGTCCGACGAAAACTCCCACCCGCATACCGATTCGGCCGTCAAATTTGCCGTCGTACACAACGGGATCATCGAAAACTTCCTGCCGATCAAGGAAGAGCTGATGGCCAAGGGCTACGTGTTCACGTCGGAGACGGATACGGAAGTGATCGCCCATCTGCTGGCCGATCTGTATGACGGCGACATCGTCTCCACGGTTCGCAAGGCCGTGAAGCGCATGCGCGGGGCGTACGCGCTGGGCATCATGACCGAGCACGAGCCGGATAAACTGGTGGCGGTCCGTCTGGCAAGCCCGCTGATCGTCGGTGTCGGAGAAGGCGAGAGCTTTATCGGCTCCGACATTCCGGCCCTGTTGGAACACACCCGCGACGTCTACATCCTCAACGAAGGGGAGATGGCCGTCCTCACCCGCGACGGCGTGGAACTGATGGATGCCGAGACCGGTGCCCGGATCGAACGGGAGCTGTTCCACGTGGAATGGGATCTGGTGCAGGCGGAAAAAGGCGGCTATGACTCGTTCATGCAAAAGGAAATCTACGAGCAGCCGCAGGCCGTCCGCGACACGATGGGCGCCCGCATTGACCAGGAGAACAAGCGCGTGGTGCTGCCGGAGCTGAAGATGAGCGACGAGGAACTGGCAGCGTACGACCGCATCTACATCGTCGCGTGCGGTACGTCCATGCACGCCGGCCTGGTCGGAAAAGAGGTCATCGAAAAGTGGACGCGCGTGCCGGTGGAAGTAGCGGTGGCCTCCGAGTTCCGCTACCGCGACCCGATCTACACCGACAAGACCCTGATGATCGTGATCAGCCAGTCCGGCGAAACGGCGGACACGCTGGCCGCCCTGCGCGAAGCGAAGAAGAGCGGCGTCAAGGTGTTGGCCATCACCAACGTGGTGGGCAGCTCCGTCGCCCGCGAAGCAGACGACGTGATCTTCACCTGGGCCGGTCCGGAAGTGGCGGTGGCGTCCACCAAGGCGTACACCAGCCAGGTCGTGGCGCTCTACCTGTTCGCGCTCTACTTTGCACAGGTCAAGGGCACGATGGCGGCTGCCGAGATCGCGAACGTGGTGGAACACCTGCAGCAGATTCCGGCGAAGATCAGCACGATCCTCGACAACGCCGAGCCGATCCGTCGCTTTGCCGAAAGCATCAAGGACGCGACCAGCCTGTTCTTCATCGGACGCGGTCTGGACTACGCCGTGTCGCTGGAAGGCTCGCTCAAGCTGAAGGAGATCTCCTACATCCACTCCGAAGCGTACGCCGCCGGAGAACTGAAGCACGGCACCCTTGCGCTGATTGAAGACAACGTGCCGGTCGTGGCGCTGGCCACCCAGCCGGACATCTACGAAAAAATGGTCAGCAACATCGTCGAGGTAAAAGCCCGCGGCGCCCGCGTACTCGGCTTCGCCGTCGAAGGCGACCGCGAACTGGCCAAAACCGTGGACGATGTCATCCACATGCCGGCCACCCTGCCCATGTTGACGCCGATTCTGACCGTCATTCCATTGCAGCTGCTCGCGTACTACGCTTCCGTCGCCCGCGGTCTGGACGTTGATAAGCCGCGGAACCTGGCGAAGAGCGTGACGGTGGAGTAAGGAAGGTTGTACGGAAGACATCCAACTTTTCTCGACCACAGATAACTAGTAGCGTCTAGGGACGCTATAAACTGTCCAAAAGCCGATGCAGATCCAGGTATTTGTCCTGATGTCTGCTCGGCTTTTTCTCTTTCATCTGCCCCAATCCCTTGCGGCACAAGGCTTCGGCTGATCTCCCTGATTGTTTCTCGATGACGATCCGATGATCTCCCTGGACATGTTCAGTTAAAAAACGGCATGAAAATTGCAGAAATTGGACGTTGCTGAAACAATCACATGGGAGGCGACATAGTAGTGTCCATCTTGAAGGATAGTCACGTTTCAACATGGATCGCCAAGCTAAACAGGAGCGGGCGAAGAAGCAAGACAGGAGGGTCAGTTCATACAAAAGAAGGTGGAAAACACAATCAACAGTTGATTTTTCGCATTTGGGGCTCTTATCTGTTGATCCTTGTCTTTTTATTGGCTGTTGGTGGTTCCGGTCTCTACTCCACCAAGAAGTTGGAGCAATCCATGGAAGACATGTACGCCAAGCGCATGCAGGCCGTCACCGAGATGATGCAGCTCTCTTCGTACTACGACAAGCTGAATGGTACGATTGCCGCGGCTTTTTTCATGAACAATACGGACTTGTCATCCTACATCACGCAGATTGAGGACATCAGAGGGAAGATTGACGTGAAGGTTCAGATTCTGATGAACAAGTCGGAGGCATACGGGATGACTGCCGAGAGGGCCAGCGAGTTCCAGACGATTTGGAATGGCTATTCCAATGACTTATTCAGCGTCCTTGACTGGATGAAAAAAGGGACGGAGAATTTCGGCAGCGGCACAGGAGCAGCAATCGCACTGGAGACGTACCGCTCAAGCCTGCTCGATAAAGCCGGAATGCTAACGGCGTATCTGGAAGAGACGGTGGAGAACAATCAGAATCTGGCGCAATCCAGCTATGAAAATGCTCGGTCCATCCAGCACAATATGTTCGCGCTGCAGATCGGACTGACGATCGCGGCTATCCTGTTCTCCGGGTTGATCGGCTACTTTGTGTCCCGCTCCATTGTCAATCCGCTGAATGTAGTCGTTCAGGCGGCTTCCCGGATCGCCGAAGGCAACATGCAGACGCGTGTGGAAATCAAGCGTAAGGATGAACTGGGTCGTCTGGCAGATTCCTTCAACCGAATGACAGATAGTATCAGGGGCATGATTGAACAGGTAAAAGAGGCGAGTGACCATGTCAGCGACTTCTCCGAAGACCTTCAGGAAAATACGGTTCAGGTGAAGAAGGCGGTTGTGCAGATCGCTGACATGATGGAGGAAGTGGCCGCAGGAGCGGAAAGACAGGTAATAGAAACGCAAAAATCCAATCGGGTCATTCACGACATGCTGCAAAGCATCGAGCGGATCAGACGTTCAACCGATTTCGTGTCCGAATCCTCGCAACGGGCATCGGAAGACGCCGCCCAGGGAGACCTGTCCGTACAAAAAGCGATCGATCAGATGAAATCGATCAAGGAATCGGTTGAAAACCTGGCTGCCGTGGTGAAAGTCCTCGAAGGCCGTTCGCGTGAAGTGGAGAAAATCGTCAGCACGATTACAGAAATCGCCGCGCAGACCAACTTGCTTGCTCTTAATGCCTCGATCGAAGCGGCTCGTGCCGGAGAACATGGCAGAGGGTTTGCCGTCGTCGCCGAGGAAGTACGAAAGCTGGCTGAACAGACGGGGGAATCAGCCCGGTTGATCACCCGTCTGATCGGGGAGATCCAGTCCGATACAGAGCTGGCGGTGAACGCGATGAACAGAGGCACCAAAGAGGTGGAGACCGGGATGACGCTCGTGAACGAGGCGGGTGAAGCCTTCCAGAAAATCCTTGCCGGCGTACAGCAAGTGGCGGCGCAAATCATTGAAGTGGCCGAGGCTGCCGGAAATCTTCTCGAAGGTTCCGATCAGGTCACCGATTCGCTCGCCGAAGCGGAGAAAATCACTGCAGAAACATCTTCCCATACTCAATCCGTGGCGGCGGCAACCGAAGAACAGTTGGCTTATATGGAGGAAGTTTCCGGTTATGCGACCAGCCTCAGCGAGATGGCCAAGAGACTGAAGAATCTGATCAACCGTTTCGAAGTATAACGTTTTTATACAGTCGCCGAAGATACGAAAAATCGCAGGCTCCCCCTTTCCTAAGGGAGCCTTTTTGTCTGTCCGTGAGTTGGTACGGTTATTGCTTAGGGATAAGCGTAGAAACCAGATAGGATTGGGAGGAGAAGAAAACCATGTTGGCACTCTTACATTTCCTTGCATTTCTCGCAGTGACCGGCTATGCGGTGTACCTGTTTGCCCATTTGGTGTACGGCCGTATCATCTTCATCAGACTGGGCAGGAAAGCCAACCTGAAGAAAGATGTCCAACAGCGGATTCAGGAAGTGTTGGTAAACGTATTCGGCCAAAAGAAACTGCTGAAGGATACCAGAAGCGGCATCATGCACGTGATCATGTTCTACGGTTTTATCATTCTGCAGTTTGGGGCCATTGAGCTGATCATCAAAGGATTTGTCCGGGAATTCGAGTTCCCGCTCGGGGATGCGCACAAATACTTCTCGCTAAGCCAGGAAATCACGACTGTTCTCGTTCTGCTCGCGGTGGGTTACGCCTTTTACCGCAGGTACATGGAGAAATTGCCGCGTTTGAAGCGAGGGCTTAAACCGGGTCTCGTTCTTATTTTTTTATCCACATTGATGACATCCATCCTGCTGACGCTTGCATTTGAGCATGTGTGGCTGGGACGTACCGACTACTCTGTATATGCCCCCGTATCCACGCTCCTTGCCGGCTGTTTTGACGAGATCGGCACCACTGCGGCAGGGGGATTGTTCTATCTGTTCTGGTGGGTTCACCTGCTGACGTTGCTTGCATTCCTGGTCTACGTCCCGCAATCGAAACACGCCCACCTGCTGTTTGCGCCTGTGAATGTGATGCTGCGGGATACCAAACCGGTCGGAAAATTGACCTCGATCGATTTTGAAGACGAAAGCCAGGACGTGTATGGTGTAGGCAAAATTGAAGACTTTCGCCGGAATCAGTTGATCGACCTGTATGCCTGTGTGGAATGTGGTCGATGCACCAGCATGTGTCCCGCGTCGGGTACGGGGAAAACACTGTCGCCGATGGATCTGATCGTGAAGCTGCGGGATCATCTGACCGAAAAAGGGGCTGCGATCACGTCCCGCACTCCATGGATGCCTGCATTTGCGTTTTCGGGGAATGCACAGGCAACGGTTGCGGAGGGGGCAGAACCGACAACCTCGGCGCAGGATGTCAATCTGATCGGAGATGTGATCACGGCGGAGGAATTATGGGCTTGCACCACCTGCAGGAACTGTGAAGATCAATGTCCGGTCGCCAACGAACACGTCGAGAAAATTATTGACATGCGGCGATATCTGGTCTTGACGGAAGGGGACATGCCGCATGAAGCGGCCCGTTACTTCCAGAACATCGAGCGGCAAAGCAATCCGTGGGGAATCAACCGCAAGGAACGGATCAAATGGCGGGAAGGACGCAGCGATATCCATGTGCCGACCGTCGATGAGGTGGAAGAGTTTGAGTACCTGTTCTTCGTGGGGGCGATGGGTTCCTTCGATGCGCGCAGTCAGAAGATCGCGCAATCGTTTGCCAAGATCATGAATGTGGCCGGGATTTCCTTTGCGATTCTGGGCAATGAGGAACGAAACTCCGGAGATACTGCCCGCCGCATGGGGAATGAGTTCCTGTTCCAGCAGCTCTGCCAGGAGAACATTGCGACCTTCCGAGCTTACAACGTAAAGAAAATCGTGACCATCTGCCCGCATACGTACAATACGTTCAAACACGAGTATCCCGAATTTGGCCTGGAAGCAGAAGTGTACCACCATACGGAGCTGCTTTTGCAGTGGATTCGGGAGGGACGGATCAAGCCGTCATTCGAGGTGAATGAAGCCGTCGCCTATCACGATTCCTGCTACCTTGGACGATACAACCAGCTTTATGACACGCCGCGGCAGATTCTTGCATCGATCCCTGGCGTGAAGATTCTCGAGATGGAGCGTAATCGGGAAGACGCTATGTGCTGCGGGGCGGGCGGCGGCATGATGTGGTTGGAAGAGAAGCAAGGCAAGCGGATCAATATCGAGCGGACTGAACAAGCGCTCAAATTGAATCCGACGACAATCGCCAGCAACTGTCCGTACTGCTTGACCATGATGAGTGATGGAACAAAGGCAAAAGACGTGGAGGATCGAGTCAAGACTCTGGATATCGTCGAAATTGTAGAAAGATCACTTGTCGGGAATGTTCAAACGGGTGAAACATGCATCCGTAATGATGCAAATGTGCAGCTTATGATGCAATAACACATCAAATCGTGCAAAAATGCCATGGAACCTGCGTTTTTAAAAGATAAAGAGTGTGGGTTGATGTCGAATTGCATCAAACGTCGCTCGTCTCTCGCGGCAGCAAGGCTGGCATACTATTTGCTGATTTTGTATGACCGAAAGTTCCTTGGCAGTAGGATGGGACTGTTCAGATTATCGCGGGAGGGACGAACATGAACATGTTAGTGTTAATCAAACAAACCTTCGATACCGAGGAGAAAATCGTAATGCAAAACGGAAAGATCAACGAAGATGGTGTGGAGTTTATCATCAACCCGTATGATGAGTACGCCATAGAAGAAGCCGTTCGGATAAAGGAAGAGCAAGGGGCGAATGTAACAGTCCTGACAGTGGGCCCGGCGAGAGCGGAAACTGCGCTGCGGACTGCATTGGCAATGGGTGCGGACGAGGCGATCCTGATCGAGACAAATGATGAAGAGCTCGATGAATACAGCATCGCCAAACTGATAGCGGCTGCGGTGAAGGACAAAGCGTTTGATCTGATTCTTGGCGGCAATATGGCCATCGATTCCGGCTCTGGTCAGGTAGCGGTGCGTGTCGCGGAAGAACTGGGGATTCCGCATGTCTCCGCTGTCACGAAACTGAGCTGGGAAGGAAGCAAAGCTACCGTAGAGCGTGATGTCGAAGGCGACGTGGAGATTGTTGAAGTGAATCTCCCGTTCCTGGCGACCACGCAGCAAGGGTTAAATGAACCTCGTTATCCGTCCCTGCCGGGGCTGATGAAGGCGAAGAAGAAGCCGTTGGAGAGAGTGGCGGTCGCTGATCTGGGACTCGCTCAGGACGAGCTGGAGGCTAGAACGGAGATTCGTGATCAATACGTACCCGCGAAGAAACAGGCCGGAAGAATCCTTAGCGGCGAACCGGCTCAGCAAGTGAGCACATTGGTCCAACTGCTTCGTCATGAAGCCAAGGTTGTCTAGCAGCTTGGATAAGACTATACCAGAGGGGATGAAGACATGTCGAATAACGTATTGGTTTTTGCCGAATCCAGGGAAGGAAAAATCAGAAATGTTACCTTTGAAGCGTTATCGGTAGCACAGCAGCTTAGCGGGGGCGGAGAAGTGGTGGCTGCGCTGTTGGGAAACCATACGGAGGATCACGTCCGTGAACTGGGCAAATATGGCGCGAGCAAGGTGTATGTGCTTACGCAACCGGAGCTTTCCGTCTACACCGCTGATGCCTATACCCAGGCGCTGTGTCAGTTGCTCGAACATGTGCAGGCGGATATGATTCTGATGGGCCATACGGCGATCGGACGGGATGTTGCTCCGCGTATTGCCGGCCGCATGGGAATGGGGCTCATCTCTGACTGTGTGAATGCCGCGGTGGAAGGGGGCGACGTTGTCTTTACACGTCCGATTTATTCCGGCAAAGCGTTTCAGAAGAAGACATTCAAACATGGTCGGATATTCGCCACTCTCCGTCCGAATAACTTCCCGGTCACGGAAAAACCGGTTGATGCCCAAACGGTCCGTTTTGAGGCAGTCATCAAAGATCTGCGAACGGTGGTACGGGAGACGGTACGGAAGGCAGTGGGCGGTGTAGATCTGACCGAGGCCAAAATCATTGTTTCCGGCGGACGCGGGGTAAAAAGCGCCGATGGTTTCAAACCGCTGCAGGAGTTGGCCGACGTGCTGGGCGGCGCGGTCGGTGCATCGCGGGGAGCATGTGACGCCGGCTACTGCGATTACTCCCTGCAGATCGGACAGACAGGCAAGGTCGTGACGCCCGATCTGTATATCGCCTGCGGCATTTCCGGGGCGATTCAGCACTTGGCCGGCATGTCGAACGCCAAAGTCATCGTAGCCGTAAACAAGGATCCGGAAGCGCCGATCTTTCAGGTTGCTGACTATGGAATCGTCGGAGACCTGTTTGAGGTCATTCCGCTGTTGACCGAAGAGTTCAAAAAATACCTCGCTGCCAATCAATAGATTTCCATTAGGGAACCAGAGGGGTTCCCTTTTGTGGTTCCAAGATGAGAGTTGGAGGATGTTGATGGCAAAAAAAGGATAATGATGTAGTGTTGTCTTTGGTTGATGCAAGTTTGCATCGTTATTTTTTGAATTTTTACGTTTTTCACCGAAGTTCGATGCGATAAATGTCGATGACTGCATACTTTTATTTATGTTCAACCAGGCTGATGCAATGATACAATAATTGATGCAAATACGCATCGACTGAAACCCCCTTCCTTTGACCCCTGATTTGTTCTCTCCCTTTTCGTTACCAATGTTCGAAATATTGGCATGATTATTGCTTTTATAAAAATGAAAGCGCTTTATCGTTTGGGGAGTGAGGTTTTTTGATCCGTATCGTAAAGGATGTCATGACAAGACCCTCTGTCACATTTTATGAAGACGATTCCCTCCAACAATGCCTGCAAACATTTGTAGAAAAAGATCTGGATGGGACCTTGGTGTTCAATTACCTTGACGAACTTGTAGGCGCTTTGACCGTGAAGGATTTATTGAAAGGACTTTTCTTTCAGAGGAAAACCATTCGAGAGGTAATGACAGCTCCCGGAGAGGTACTGAACGAAGATGAGCGCATTGAATCCGTCATCCACTACACAGGCGAAATTCATCCCGTGAAGAACGGCAGCAACGAGCTGATCGGCTGCATTACCCATAAGCAGCTAATCGAGGTGTACAGCGAGTTGACCCAGGAGAAGCTCAGCCTGATGGATGCCATCTTTAATTCGGCACATAACGGAATCATGTCGATTGACGAAAAAGGGTATATCACCTCCATTAATCCGGCGGCGGAGAGGATGGCGGGAACAACGGCAGAGAAAGCGATCGGCCAATACATCACCAACGTGGTGGCTACCCCCGGGCTGCTGGAAGTGTTGAAAACGGGCAAACCTTACAGCGCGAAGTATCAGGTGGGCAAACGAAAATACATCAGTAATCGCACGCCGATTATCCGAGGGGGCAAAGTGGTGGGGGCTGTCGGGGTATTTCAGGATATTTCCGAAATCGAATTCGTCTCCGCGGAACTTTCCAGCGTGAAGAACATCCTGCATGAGTTGGATATCGTATTGGAATCGTCCTACGATGCCATTCTGATTACGGATGACCAAGGAAACATCATCAAGGCCAATCATTCGTTTTTGCGAATCCTTGGCTTGGAATACATTCCCAAGTGCTATGAATCCCTGGTCGGTGATACTTTCGAGAGCTCGATTGTTTCCGCTGTTCTGGCGAATCAACAGACGGTTACGGTCATGGAGAGAAACAAAAAGAATCAGAACCTGCTGATGATCACAGGTACTCCGGTTATAGACATGGAGGGAAAAGTCTATCGTGTCGTGATTACGATTCAAAATGTTACGGAGATTGATAATCTCAGACGTGAACTGGACGAGGCAAGGCGCCATCTAAGCCAGCTCCAAGGGGAAAAGAATTCGTCGCATCATCTGATTGCCACCTCCCCGGGCATGAAACGGGTGATCCAGATGGTGGAACAGATCGCGAAAGTCGATTCAACCGTGTTGATTCTCGGGGAATCAGGGGTCGGTAAGGAGGAAATTTCCAAGCTGATCCATCAGTACAGCGATCGGAAGGACAAACCTTTCGTCAAAGTCAACTGTGGTGCGATTCCGGAACAGCTGCTGGAGTCTGAGTTGTTCGGCTATGAGCAAGGCGCATTTACCGGCGCAAACAAAGGCGGGAAAACGGGACTGTTTGAATCCGCCAACAAGGGAACGATTTTCCTCGATGAGATCGGTGAGCTTCCTCTGCTGCTTCAGGTGAAACTGCTCCGGGTACTGCAGGAGAAGGAAATTACCCGTGTGGGCGGAGTCAAGCCAAGGAAGATTGACGTGCGCATCATTGCGGCCACAAACCGTGATCTGAAGGAACTTGTCGAGAAGGGGGAGTTCCGCAAAGACCTGTACTACCGGTTGAATGTGGTGCCGATCCACGTCCCTCCGCTGCGTGAACGAGTGGAGGATATCCCGCTGCTTTTGGGTATGTTTCAGCAGCGATTCTCTCAGCAATACGGAATCGAGAAATTCTTTTCCCCCAAGGCCGTACAAGCCCTCATCCATTACCGTTGGCCGGGGAATGTCCGTGAGCTGGCCAATGTGGTTGAAAGACTGATCGTGATGACGGCAGGACCAACGATCGAGTGGAAGGACGTCAAGATGGTGCTGGAGGAAGAAGCGATAGGAGATGAAAACAGCTTCGTTTATGTAAGTGGCATCATGCCGCTGAAAGAAGCGATAGACGAGGTGGAAAAGCAACTGCTGACCAAAGCGCTTCGCATGTATAAAAACACACGCCGCACCGCAGAGATCCTGAAGGTGGATCAATCGACCATCGTCCGGAAGTTGAAAAAATACAGAGGCGGGACTATCGGTTCCGAGATCGATATGTTAAATCATTAATTCGTCAAGGATTGGTTATGGACGTCGGCAGCATGTATCACGAAGGTTGGCATCACTTTTGCATAATATGAGGTTGTGCAAGAGGTAAAACCAGAAGGGAGGGTATCATCATGTCAACGAGTGATCTGTCTGAAAGAGTCAGAATTGCAAAACGAGTCGCGCAGGAGCTGGAGGATGGACAAATCGTCAATCTGGGGGTAGGGATTCCCACGTTGATCCCTGATTATATAGACCCAGGAAAACAAGTGTTTCTGCAAACGGAAAACGGCCTTCTTGGTATGGGGCCGACTCCGCCGGAAGATGAAATCGATATGGATATCATCAGTGCGAGCAAACAACCGGTGACGATACTTCCGGGCGCGGCATTGTTCGATAGTGCAGAATCGTTTGCGATGATCCGCGGCGGACATATCGATGTGGCTGTGCTGGGAGCGCTGCAGGTGGATCAGACGGGAGAGATCGCCAACTGGGCAGTGCCGGGACAGAACATTCTGGGCGTAGGCGGAGCGATGGATCTGGTAGCCGGAGCGAAGAAGATCATCCTGGCTTTGACTCATGTATCGAAAAACGGAGAACCCAAGCTGGTGAAGAAACTGACCTATCCCAGCAGCGGTTCGCGCAAGGCTGATATGGTTGTTACGGATAAGGCAGTGTTTACGTTCAAAAACGGAAAGATGACGTTGGTGGAGCTCGATCCTTCCTGCAGCCTGGAAGAATTGAAGAAAATAACGGACGCCGAATTCGAGGTTGCGCTCAACCAACATCAACGGTGACTTGATAGGGGGAAGGAGTTAGACGTGATGGTGAAAAACATTGCCGTAATTGGCGGAGGCGTAATGGGGAGAGGAATCGCCTATGTGGCGGCGGTATCCGGGTACAACGTCGTGCTGCAGGATATCTCTGCCGAAGCGCTGGAAAAAGCCAAGCACTACATCGAATCGGAGCTGTCGAGAAGCGTAGAGAAAGGGTATATCAAACAGGAGCAAAAGGATACGGCAATAGAGAACCTCGCGTACAGCACGGATATGGCTGCTGCGGCACGGAACGCCGACCTCGTCATAGAGGCAGTCCTGGAATTAATGGATGTAAAGATCGATGTGTTTCAAAAGCTGGATCAATATGCTCCGGCACATGCCGTATTGGCTACCAACACATCGACGATGAGTCCAACCGAAATTGCCGCTCAAACCTCCCGTCCTGAAAAATGTGTGGCGATGCACTTTTTCAATCCGCCACACAAGATGAAGCTGATCGAAATTGTCAGAGGCCTGGATACCTCGAATGAAACCGTTGCCATCGCAAAAGCAGTAGCCAAGCAGATGAATAAGGAAAGCGTTGAGGTGAACGAATATCCCGGATTCGTGACCAGCCGGATGAACTGCCTGATCGGCAACGAAGCGATGTACATGCTCATGGAAGGCGTGGCCTCCGCTGAAGATATCGATAAGGCGATCAAGCTTGGCCTCAACCATCCGATGGGTCCGCTCGAGCTGGCCGATCTGGTAGGCTTGGATACGCGCCTGAGAAACATGGAGTATCTCCACAAGACATTGGGGGAAAAGTACCGCCCCTGCCCGCTCTTGGTGAAATATGTGAAGGCGGGACGGCTTGGACGAAAATCGGGGGGAGGATTCTACAACTATGACAACAACTAGTCACGAAATTCCGTTTCAGAATCTGATCGTAGAGGTAGAAGACGGCATCGGAATCATCAAAATCAACCGGCCGGAGCTTCGGAACACGCTACGTAAAGATACGCTGCTGGAAATCGAAAAGGCAATTGACTATCACGAAAATCGGGAAGATGTGCAAGTGATCGTCATTACCAGCGAAGGAAATCAATCCTTTGCCGCCGGTGCGGATATCAGACAGCTGCATGAGAGAACGATGCTGGAAGCGCTGGTCCCCGGCATCCAGGCAACATTCAGAAAAATCGAACTTTGCAGCAAACCGACCATTGCAGCCATTAACGGGTACGCCCTCGGCGGGGGATGTGAACTGGCGATCTCCTGTGACATCCGGATTGCGGCTGACCACTGCAAAATCGGTCTTCCCGAATTGAACCTGGGGATCATCCCGGGCGGTGGCGGAACCCAGCGGCTGGCCCGCATCGTGGGTAAAGGAAGAGCGCTGGAAATGATCCTGACCGGTACGTTGATTGATGCCAAGAGAGCGGAAGAGATCGGTTTGGTGTCCCGGGCAGTCCCCTACGAACAATTGTGGGACGCTGTAAAAGAAACCGCAAATAAAATCAAGGGCAAAGGTCCTGTTGCGATTCGCCTGGCAAAAATGGTGATCAACCGCGGTTATGACCTTGATTTGGATAGTGCGCTGATGATGGAGAAGCTGGCGCAAACCGTTGCCTTCGCAACAGAGGATAAATATGAGGGAACCAAAGCGTTCCTGGAAAAACGCAAACCAGAATTCAAAAACAGATAGGGAGTGAACTTGCGATGGATTTTCGATTGCCTGAGGATATCGTCACGTTAAAAAACGGCGTAAGGGATTTTATCAAGGAAGAAGTTGACCCGCATGCCAATGAAATTGAGGAGTTGGACGCCATTCCCGACAAGATCATGAACATGTCCAAGGAGATGGGCCTGTTCGGACTGAGCATTCCGGAAGAATACGGCGGCCTTGGGCTTGACATGGTGGGAAAATGCGCGATTCTCGAAGAATTGGGTAAAACCCACAACGGCTATACCACCGTAATCGGTGCCCACGTCGGGATCGGGACGGTCGGCATCGTGGAGATCGGCAACGAACAGCAGAAGAAAAAATATCTGCCGGACATGGCTACCGGTGACCGGATTGGTGCCTTCGCCCTCACGGAACCGGATGCCGGATCACAAGCCTACAACTTGAAGACAAGAGCGGTTCGCAAAGGCGATAAATACATCATCAACGGTTCGAAGCACTTCATTACCAATGCACCGATCGCGGATGTCTTCACGGTGATGGCTATGACCGATCCGGAAAAAGGTCCAAAGGGGATTACCTCCTTCATCGTCGAGAAGGATTTCCCCGGCTTCCGTGTCGGCAAGATCGAAGAAAAAATGGGCCTGCACGGCTCCCAATCGGCTGAATTGATCTTTGAAGACCTGGAAGTCCCGGTAGAGAACGTACTTGGTCAGGAAGGCCAGGGGTACGTCAATGCACTCAAGATTCTGACCAACGGACGTGCCGGTCTGGCGGCGAGGAACCTGGGCTCCTGCCAAAAGCTGCTGGACATGAGCATCCGTTATGCCCAGGAACGTATCCAATTCGGTCAACCGATCATCCAGATTCAGGCGGTGCAGCACATGCTGGCTGAGATGGCGATGGAGATTGAAGCGCTCCGTTCGTTCACCTACCGTGTCGCATGGATGACCGATCAGGGCATGAATGTCATCAAGGAGGCAGCGATGGTAAAACTGTACGGCTCCGAGGTATACAACCACGTTGCCGACAAAGCCGTGCAAATTCACGGCGGCATGGGTTACATCAAGGAATACCAGGTAGAGCGTTATTACCGCGACGCGCGCATTACCAAAATCTACGAGGGGACGTCCGAGATTCAGAAAAACATCATCGCAGCCCAGTTGATCAAACAATACGCGATGTAGGGAGAAGATGGGGATGAGAAACGCTGTGATTATCGATTCCGTTCGTTTGCCCATTGGACGTATGGGGGGGACCTTGAGGGATGTCCTGGTAGATTTTCTTGCCGCCAGGGTAATCAGTGAAATGATTGCCCGTACCGGTATTCAGCCCTCCGATGTCGACGAAGTGATCATGGGTCAGGCAAAACAGAGCACGGATTCGGCCAACCTGGCACGCTTGGCGCTTCTGCGCGCGGGTTTGCCGGTTGAGGTGCCCGGCTACACGGTTCACCGTCAATGCGGGGCTGGATTGCAGGCGATCAACAATGCTGCCCAGCAGATTGTGTGCGGTCTGGCTGATGTGGTCATCGCCGGCGGAGCGGAAAGCATGAGTACGGCACCTTATTACATTCGCCATGCGCGATACGGATATGGGGCCGGCAACGGAGAGCTTCTTGATCCGAACACGGAAAGCCAGCCGCGTTCCCAACCGATTGAAGTATACGGCAACTTGACCATGGGTTTGACCGCCGAAAACCTGGCGGAGAAATACCAGATCTCCCGGGAGGAGCAGGATGAGTTTGCCATGCGCAGCCAGGAACTGGCTCATCAAGCAATCCAGCAAGGCCGCTTTCAACGGGAGATCGTACCGTATGAGATCAAGAACAAAAAAGAGACGATCGTGTTTGATACGGACGAACATCCGCGCCTGACCAGCCTGGATAAGCTGGCCGCCTTGCAGCCGGTGTTTAAAGCAGGAGGAAGCGTCACCGCCGGAAACAGCAGCGGCAGAAACGATGGTGCATCCGTGGTGTTGATGATGTCGGAAGAGGCAGCCAAAAAACACGGATTGAAGCCGAAAGCCAAAGTCATTGCCCAAGCCGTGGCGGGAGTTTCTCCGGAAATCATGGGAATCGGCCCCGTGCCAGCGACCCAAAAGGCGCTCAAACAGGCCGGACTTACACTCGATGACATTGGATTGATCGAATTAAACGAAGCGTTTGCCGCGCAAGCGCTTGCAGTGATCAAGGAGTTGGGAATGAAGCTTGACCGGGTGAACGTGAATGGGGGGGCGATCGCCCTCGGCCATCCAATCGGGGCAACCGGAGCGATTCTGATGACCAAACTGCTGCACGAGATGGACAGACGCGGGGAGAAATACGGTATGGTAACGCTTTGCATCGGTGGAGGTCAGGGCATCACCACCATCGTGGAAAATCTGCAGGTGTAGAAAGGAGGCGGGACCTCCCGTCTCCAATCCATCAGGTTATTTCCTTACAGAAGAGGTACGGGGAATCAGAACAATAGGACCCTCTTCGTTAGGGATAACATACTTTTCCTATTTCATTCGAAACATGGGGGGTACTGCTATGAAAAAACTGTTTGCGATCGTAACGGTCGTCTTCACGCTGGTTGCTGCGGGCTGTTCACAACATGCGACGCAATCAAACGGCAATCAAACGGCCGCGGGGGCTCAGGGCAGCCAGGCCAAGACAGATTACCCGACCAAACCGATCGAAATCATCGTTCCGTATGCTCCAGGCGGTGGTACGGATTCAGCGGCACGGATTCTGACTACCGCTGCTTCCAAGTATCTTCCCAACGGACAATCCATCGTCGTGGTGAACAAGCCGGGCGGAGCGGCTACCATTGGTATGACCGAGGTATTCAAGGCGAAACCGGATGGGTACAAAATCGGTATGACAACCACCGGTGCGACTTCCATCCAGCCGCATTACGGCAAGGCTCCTTACTCCCATGACAGTTTCCAGGCCGTCATCCGGGTATTGTCTGTACCGCAGGTGCTGGTTGTCAGAGCCGATGCTCCGTGGAAAACATTTGAAGAGTGGCTGGAATACGTGAAAGCCAACCCGGACACGTTCACCTATGGAACTGCGGGTGCAGGTCATACTGCTCACCTTGCAATGGAAGCGCTTAATATGGCTGCCGGGATCAAAACCAAGCACGTACCGTTTGACGGCGCCGGTCCTGCTGTAACCGCACTGATTGGCGGCCATGTAGAAGGTGCTGTGGTTCAGGTACAGGAGGCAAAGGCGCAAATGGACGCAGGCAAGATCAGACCTCTGATTAACGTAGGCAGCAGCAAGGTCGAAGCGTACAAGGATGTACCGCTGGCGAAGGAAAAAGGATACGACGTCCAGGTTGATGTATACACGGGTGTACTTGCACCGAAGGATACGCCGAAAGAGATCGTGACCATTCTGCACGATGCATTCAAAAAAGCAATGGAAGACCCTTCTGTCATTGAACAATTTAAGAAACTTGGCGTAGAGCCTGCCTATGCCGGCCCGGAAGACTTCCAAAAAGACATCACAGACAGCTTCAACCGCAACGGTGAGATCATGAAGAAGGTTGGCTTGATTCAGTAATCCTGGTGATCATCAAAATCGGGCATACAGGAGGATTTTCCGGTATGCCCCTGATTGCATCATGAAGAGAGGGGACGGTGCACCTTTGTGAAAAGATGGAATGCGGGTGTTTGGGCCGGAATTGGTGTCTCGCTGTTTTCACTTACCTTTTTGCTTCTTTCCTTGGATTTTTCATATACGGGTCCGGCTGGCCCGGGACCGGGTTTTTTGCCCCTCTGGATTAGCGGGATCATGTTCATCCTATCTATCTTTTATATCTGGGAGTCGGTAAAGGACAATGATGGAACTGGAGAGCCGATGCCGCGGGGAGCGGCCTTGAAGAGTGTCCTTTTTGTTCTGGTTATCCTGGTGCTCTATCTGATCCTGATGCCAATCCTCGGCTTTATCGCAGCCAGCGCACTCTTCTTGTTTACGCTCTTCGTCCGACACTATAAATGGCACATCAGTATTGGTGCAGCTGTACTCGTCACCTTGGTCTTGTTCTGGTTGTTCGGTTCCGTGTTGAACGTAGATTTGCCCGAGAGCACATTCGGTTGGTAAGGAGGAGAGGAGATGGATTCATTAGCATTGCTTCTGGGTGGTTTTGAACATGCGCTTACGCTTTGGAATCTCCTCTACTGTCTAATAGGGGTATCTATTGGCATGTTTGTAGGAGTGCTGCCCGGATTGGGACCGGTTGCCGGAACAGCGTTGTTGATTCCGCTCACGTTTGGTATGGAACCGATTTCAGCGATTATTATGCTTTCCGGGATCTTTTACGGTTCCATGTATGGCGGAACGATTACTTCTGTGCTGATCAATACCCCCGGGGAGTCTGCGTCGGTCGTCACCTGTATCGACGGATACCAGATGGCCAGGCAGGGCCGCGCGGGTACCGCATTGGGTGTAGCGGCCATCGGTTCCTTTATCGGTGGAATTGCGGCGATCCTCGGTTTAACCTTCCTGGGCCCCCCTTTGGCGGAATTCGCTTTGAAATTCGGTCCGCCAGAGTACTTCTCTCTGTTGCTTCTCGGTTTGCTCATGCTCGTCGGATTGATGGGAAAATCAGTCATCAGAGGGTTGATCGCCGCATGTTTTGGACTGTTGCTGTCCCTGATCGGCATGGATCCCGTCTCTGGGGCCATCCGTTTCACATTTGGTCAGATGGAACTGATGGAAGGACTTGATTTTGTCGTGGTGGCGATGGGATTGTTCGGGATCTCGGAAATCCTGCTGAATGCGGAAAACCACATGAAGATGGAAACTCCTGCAAAAATTCAAGGTCTGTTGCCTAAGAGAGATGAATGGAAACCGACGATAAAATCGATCGGACGAGGGACAGTCTTAGGCTTTCTCATTGGCTTGATCCCTGGTGCTAACGCCGCTATTGCTTCGATTCTCTCTTATTCGCTGGAAAAGAAAATAGCCAAGGATCCTTCCCGTTTCGGCAAGGGGGCCATCGAAGGTGTAGCTGGTCCGGAGACGGCAAACAACGCCCACAGCGGCGCTGCGATGATTCCGTTGTTTACCCTTGGGATTCCCAGCTCTCCGACTGTCGCCGTGATTTTGGGAGCGTTTATCATGCATGGTTTAACGCCGGGGCCTCAGCTATTTCAGAATAATCCCGATTTTGTCTGGGGCGTCATCGCCAGTATGTTCGTGGGGAACGTGATCCTTTTGATCTTTAACCTTCCGCTGGCGAGAGTATGGGCGAAGATCGCCATGGTACCATATGAGATTCTGTTTCCCCTGATTCTGATCCTGTCCGTGGTGGGTGTTTACAGCATTAACAGCAGTTTGTGGGATGTCTGGATGATGATCCTCTTCGGCGTGATCGGTTATCTCATGAAGAAATTGGATCTGCCGATAGCTGCGACTGTGTTGACATTCGTCTTGGGTTCGCAGATTGAGTCAACCCTGCTTCAGTCTCTGGCCACGTCGCAGAATGGCTTGTTGATTTTCTTTGAACGCCCGATATCGGGAACCCTGATTTCTTTGGGGATCGTGATCCTGGTGATCAGTTTGATTAGCGGAATCAAAAAGAAAAGATCTACGCTTGTCAACGATTTCGAAATGTAAGGCCTCTGACCAGAACCTTTTTTCGCGCTGGAAGGAAGGTCTAAGGAGGCGCAAAGCATGAGAGCAGTGAAGTCACTGCAAAACATTCAGGGAATCATGATCGTTGCAGTGGCTCTGGGCTATCTTGCCATTCAAATCATTCAGGATGATTGGATGCAAAGAATCGTCGTTGCATGTTGTGTTGGTATGACGCTTCTGTTGTTTCCACATGTAAGAGGAATCACACTGTGGATCAGTGTCTGTATGCTCGGCGTTGGCCACCTGCTCTTTTGGGTCTACGATCTGGAATGGGCGGTCTGGCAGGATGCCGTGCTGTTTAACCTGAATCTGATTACCTTGTTCGCTTTTGTCCCTTTGCTCAGTCTGCCGATTCAGTACGGAGGATATTTGCACAGCCTGGAGCGGGTGCTGTTGCTTTATTCAGAAAAGAAAAAAGCGTTTTTTGCGTTCATCTCTGCCATCACGTTTGTGATTGGTTCCATCTTGAACCTGGGGGCAATCCGCCTCCTGTACGGGTTCCTCAAAGGCGTACCCTATCGCCGGGATTGGGTGGGAAGGGCCCTGCTGATCGGATTTATCTCCACGATTATGTGGTCGCCCTATTTCGCATCGGTCGCGCTGGTCAACAAGTCCCTGCATCTAAACTATAGTGACTTCGCGCCGTTTGCCATTTCCGAGGCGCTGCTCCTGTTTCTGACCGGCAATGTGATGGGAATGGCGCAGATGAACAGACAGTCCGCCGCGTTCACCGCAGAGTCGGATGAGGATCGGGCGAACATACAAGGACCGGTACTGTCACCGTGCACCCCCGAGGACCGGAAAAAGGTAACACAACTTGCGGTCCTCATGGCAGCCATGCTGGTAAGCCTCATTCTTCTTGAGAAATGGACCGGCATAAAGGTGATGGTTCTCGTAGCTTACGTCAGCATGTTTGTGACGGTCATCTGGATGCTTTATCTGGGAAAAGAGGCACGGTTAATGGAGGGCGCCAAGGAATACCTGTACAAGCTTCTGCCTTCCATCGGCAACGAAGTGATTCTTTTTTTAAGTGCCGGTTTTTTGGGGGTGATTTTGCTTCATACCCCCTTTCATGTTCTCTTGGTTGAACAGGTACAGAAGTTCGATGAGCTTTGGCCGATTGCCAGGATTCTTCTGTTCGTGGTGTTACCTGTCATTTTGTCGGTGATTGGCATCCATCAGATTATTACCGTGACGGTTCTGGCCACGTCGATCGATCCGGCGCTGATCGGGCTGCATCCGGTAGCGTTCGGAATTCTGCTGATGGCCTCCTGGTCCATATCCACGATCGTCTCACCTGTCACCCCGGTTACTATCACCCTGGGCATTCTTTTGCGGGAAAATTCTTTTACGGTTGGGTTGGGGAGGAACTACGGATATGCCCTAACGGCCATTCTCCTGACGACTGGATTTGTTTATGCCATCAATCAGCTCTTGCTGTAAGTCATACGGTTGCCGTGGAATGAGCACTATGCGGAAGGGGAGGAGTAACCATGAAGAAATTATTGAGCCCGGAACAGGCAGTGAAATTGGTCAAAACGGGAGATGTGGTGATGGTAGGGGGATTCGGTCTGTCCGGCGCCCCATTGACACTCATCGATGAATTAACCAGACATACCGCAAAGGAACTGACGATTATCAGCAACAATTTAGGGGAGCCCGGCAGAGGACTGGGGAAGCTTCTCCTTACCGGTGCCATCAAGAAAGCCATTGGCTCTTACTTCACGACGAACCGGGATGCGGTGGAGGCATGGAAAAAGGGTGAACTGGAGATCGAGCTGATCCCGCAGGGAACATTCTCGGAAGCGATCCGTGCGGGTGGAGCGGGAATCGGCGGCTTCTACACCAAAACGTCCGTGGGCACTAAGCTGGCTGAAGGGAAGGAACTGAAGGAAATTGACGGCGAGCTGTACGTATTTGAAAAAGCGCTCAAAGCGGATGTCTCTCTGATTAAGGCACATCAAGCAGATCATCTGGGGAATCTGGTCTATTACAAAACAGCCATGAACTTCAATCCTCCGATGGCGACGGCAGGGAACATCGTGATTGCCGAAGTGGACGAGATCGTGGAACCTGGGGATCTGGCTCCGGAAGCCATCCGTACCCCCCATGTCTATGTCGATTATGTGGTTCTGAACAAATATAAAAAAGTAGGAGGCCGTTACATGATCTAGGGAAGCGCATCAGCTAAAGCATCAAGCGGGGAGGTGATTTCATGCAATTCAAACCGGATGACTTGGCAAGAAAGGACGTCTACAAGCTGTTAACAGGAATCGTCGTCCCGCGGCCCATCGCCTGGATTTCCACCATCAGCGAGGAGGGCACTCTGAATGTGGCGCCATTTAGCTTCTACACAGCCATCTCCAGCGAGCCCCCATTGGTATGTGTTTCCATCGGAAGGCACAAAAATCGGAAAAAAGATACGATGGTGAACATCGAGACGACGAAGGAATTCGTCATCAATTCGGTAAGCGAGGAATTGGTCGAACAGATGGATCGGTCGGCGATCGAATTTGAGGCATCCGTCAATGAATTCGAACAAGTGGGATTGACCCCGGAACCATCGATCATCGTCAAACCGCCACGGGTGAAAGAAGCCAAGATTTCGATGGAGTGTAAACTGTATGAATGTTTGGCTTTAGGGGCGGACTTTCGTCTCGTGATCGGCCAAGTTGTTACCTTCCACATCGCCGAAGAGGTGTACGTGCCAAATTGCAAGATCGATCATACGAAGTTAAAGGCCGTGGGGAGAATGGCCGGAAGCTACGTGAGAACGACGGATGTGTTCCCCGTGACAAGAAGGTGAAACGATGCATAAAATTATGCAAATTTTGTCCATGTACCATCCTGACGCGGAGAAATGGCTGGCGGAGAATGCGGAGGTCATCCGCGTCGATAATTATCAGACAGAATCGATCATCTCCGCTCTCCGTCATCATCCGAATGTGGAAGGGATCATTTTGCGTGCTCCGGCACGAATTACGCGTGACATTATTGATGCCGCCCCGTCTGTCAGGGTTATTTCCGGAGCGGGTGTCGGCGTAGACAACATTGACGTTGACTATGCGACGGAAAAAGGGATTGCAGTCCTGCATGCGCCCAAAGTGAATGCGGAGTCTACCGCTGAACATGCGGTGGCGTTACTGTTTGCACTCTCCAAGAAAATCGTTTTCTTCGATCAAGAGATGAGAAAGATGAATTTTCAGATCCGCAGCCATGTATTTACCCACGAATTGAGAGGAAAAGTGTTGGGTCTCGTGGGATGGGGAGAGATTGCGCGACATGTAGCCAAGGTGTGCAGCCTCGGATTGGGTATGAAGGTGGTCAGCTACGTCCGAAGCTACAGTGAAGACAAGATAGAAGCAGCTGCCAAAATCGGCGTCACATTGACTACCGACCTTGCCGAAGTTTTTCGCAGTGCGGACGTGATCTCCATTCATATACCGCTGACGGATAGCACGCGCGGACTGATCGACAAACAATTGCTGAACCTGATGAAGCCTGGTGCCTATTTCATCAATACGGCTCGTGGAGCTGTCGTGAACGAAGAGGATCTCTATCAGATCCTGAAGGAAAAGCGCATCGCAGGAGCTGCGCTGGATGTGTTCACCCATGAACCACCCACGCCTGACATTCCTTTTCATGAACTGGAGAATGTTGTTCTTACCCCTCATGTCGGCGGAATCACCGAGGAAGCGTCCAGATTGTCCGCTGGAATGGTAGCACGCAACATTCTCGATTTTTTAGATGGAAAAACACCCAAACCTATCGTAAATCCCCAGGTTTTGTCCTAGGCATTGAACAGCATAGGGGAAGAGACGTGCGATGATACAAGGGAAAGGAGCCATGCGATGAGCTGTCAAAAGGATCCGCTACTTGCAGAAGCATTGACAAAATTTGAGGAAAGTCCATTTTGGAATTGGCTGGGGCTGGAGGCACATCGCATCGAGCCGGGAGAAGTTCAGCTCAAACTGGCGATTCGCCCAGACTTTTTGAATGTGGTAAGGAGCGTTCACGGCGGCGTCTATGCCTCCATCCTGGATACGACCATGGGCTTCACCGTCCGCAGTTTGGCCGGATATCCGGTGGTTACCGTGAATATGAATATTCACTATCTAAAGGCGACTAACCAAGGAAATCTGTGGAGCAAGGGGAGGATCATCAGCATGGGCAAAAGCCTGGCGACTGCGGAAGCTTATATTTATGATGATGAAGAGAACCCGCTCGCTCACTCGACAGGTACATTTAAAATGGTAAGAAACAAATAGCAGTCAAGAGGCGGACCGTTTACTAATGGCCGGGAATTGCTGAGATTCCTGGCTATTTTCTTTTCTGCAGGACGTTGTTGGGTCAAAAATAAGTCGGCAGTGACATCAGGGACACAATCGAGAAGAGCCTTCTCCAGTCTGACAGGGCGGGAAGAAGGCTCTTTTCTGTTTTGGGCTTCCCATACCCGTTGCGAATGAATATTACTTGTATGATCCATAAAACGTTCATTTGAGGAGCGGGGTATAAACGGTTATAATTAAAATAGTTATTATCTTATAGTATTTATAAAAAATTTGTGGAGGCTGGCTCTTATGAACTATGAAGATTACCATCACCTGAATCACGTCAAAGAGCAGCAGACATCAAAGAAAACGCTGTGGTTCACCCTGATGCTGACCCTGTTTTTTACGATCGTTGAAATTGTCGGAGGTCTGATGTCCAATTCGCTCGCGCTCCTGTCTGATTCGGCCCACATGATCTCCGATGTGATCGCGCTGGGGTTGAGCATGGCCGCCATATACATGGCTGCCCGGAAACCGAATCAGAAATATACGTTCGGCTTTCTTCGTTTTGAGATCATCGCGTCGTTTCTGAACGGGTTGGCGCTCGCCGTGATTGCCGTCGGGATCATCGTCGAGAGCATCAAGCGGATGATTCACCCGCAGGAGGTTGATCTGCAGTTGATGCTCTTGATCGCGTCCATCGGATTGGTCGTGAACCTCGTGCTGACCGTCGTATTAAGCCGGAGTACCAGGGAGGAAGAAAATCTCAATGTGAAGAGCGCGCTCTGGCACTTTATCGGAGACCTGCTCAGTTCCGTTGGCGTCATCACCTCTGCCGTTCTGATTCACGTGACGGGCTATTCCTTCTTTGACCCGTTGATCAGCATGATTATCGGGGGGATCATTTTTGCCGGCGGGGCCAAAATCATTCGCGAATCCCACCTGATTTTGATGGAATCGGTACCCGAGAAGTTCGATCTGGACGCCATCCGCCGCGACATCAACGGGGTGGAAGGGGTGGAGGACGTGCATGAACTGCATCTGTGGTCGATTTCCACCGATCACTATTCGCTGACGGCGCACGTGTTTGTTCGCGAAGACATTCAACCGTTCTGCGTGATCCTGGCCATCAATCACATCCTGAAGACGAAATACGGCATCGCACACACGACGATTCAAATTGAACATCCGGCCATGCACGATCATGGCGAATACGGCAAACAGTTCATGCTTCAGCGGGCATAAGGCTGCTCCCGCCCCTGCATCCATTCCGGACGATCGGGTCAAAAAAATCGAGCGGCTCCCGGGTGATGTCCCGGCGCTGGTGTCCGCAAATCTTTCCCGAACTCCCACAGCGTTTTGTGGGAGTTCGAGAATCCCAGGGGGGGTACAATGAACATTCAAACGCAGATAAAGATATTCTTTATCTCAGACTGAAGACAAACCGACTGCATCGAAGGAGAAGCATGTTTCCAGGCAGAGCGACTTGTGAGCCCTACCGAGCGGAGCAGCGATTTGCGGGAAAAAGGAGCGCCACCTGAATGGGCTTCGTAGCGATGCGACTTTGGCGATCCCCCGCAAATCGATGCGGAGCGTGCAGTCTATGCTTCCTTGCTGGGCGAGCACGGAGCGGATGACGGAAACGTGCTTCTCCCCCCAGCAGCCACTTTGTCTACACACTAAGATAAAGATATTCTTTATCTTATGTGTGGCGTTCTTGTATCTGATTGACATGTTCACTCTAAAAAAAGCAGGTTCTTCCGGAAATGGGAACCCGGCTTTCCTATTCATCATCCCATATCTATTCAGCAGCTTATATCTCGCCTATCTCATAAACAAATATCTCCTCCTCAAGTGCAGCACGAACAAAAGGATGCGATACAGATTAGGAATCCCGTTCATCTTGCTCGTCTTGGGTTCCTTCTATTGGAAAGATCAATACAAGAAAACAGCCGAAATGATTGTGAATGGTCATCCTGCTGATTATGCCAAAGACATAATGGGGAGTCTAAACATATTCACAAATACCGTGTATTTTAACTATGGTTCGTTTGTGATGCTTATCTCTGCCAGTGTACTTTTGGTTACCGTTTTCCATGTTGTGAAAAAGAAGTGATCGCCTGTCGGATGTACGGTGATACGAGAGCCAGGACGAGATCCGGAGGAATTGCGCTGCCTGGGCTTTTTTTCGCAGCAGGTGAGCGGGCGGAAACGGCCGTTCCACATAGGGAAGTGAAGTAGGGAGGGGACAGCAGTTCAAGGGGATACCTGGGGCATTCGTTTCACTTGCACCCGATTCACTTGCCCCCGCTGGTTTTGTTAGGGTTCCCCGATTTTTCCGCAGGTGAATACGGTTTTGCTTCCCGAACGGGACAACGAAGGTGCTGGCAGATCGCTTGCCGATTCTTCACTTTTTGGCGACGAATGGCGGGTAGAAATTTTTTTTGAAAATCCCTCTTGCATTTTTGGATCGAGCATGCTATATTTTAGTCCTGTGATACAAAATGTTGATGTGACTATAACATGCGGTCGTGGCGGAATTGGCAGACGCGCTAGATTCAGGTTCTAGTGGTGGCAACACCGTGGAGGTTCAAGTCCTCTCGACCGCACCAAATTCCCAGAACTTACAAGTTGATTTTTCGTGGGAACGTGGTAAAATAAAATCCTGTCTCCTTTGAGAGACGGGGGCTGCAAATCAAGAAGTTATGCAAAGATTACCGTTGATTTGCTGCCGCAGACATGTTATAGTAAAGTCCTTCGCTTCTGAAATGATGAAGCGAAAGGCGTGAAATGCTCCTTGAAAACTGAACAGCGAAAGCGTTGAACGAGCCTAGCAATTCTTTTTCTTGAAGCTAACGATTCAACTCAACTTTATTGGAGAGTTTGATCCTGGCTCAGGACGAACGCTGGCGGCGTGCCTAATACATGCAAGTCG
>NZ_VKJN01000029.1:0-30419 GCF_007197875.1 Brevibacillus sp. LEMMJ03
GCCCAGTTCAATACCGAGCTGAGGCTGCGTAAAGCAAGGGCTTGTTTTGAACTGTCCACTTGACGGGGATAAGACCATCTCGACGAGGGCCACATTGTTAATTCTTCAGTTCTGAATTGGTCAGTACCTCAATTTCCAGAATGCCATCCCTCTTCGAGATGTTTACCACCTCTGGAGCTGTCCGGTTTGGGGTTGTGACATCCCGTTGTCCGCGATACGAGTATTTGCCGTTACGTACCTCGAACGAAACCACATAGACAGCGTTGTCATCAAGATTGTCAAAGCGTACTTTCTTTGTGATCTCTTGGGAAACCCCTTCGATGGTTGCTGTCACGGCAAAGTTTGTTTGTGGTATCTCCACGTCAATCCAGGCTTTGCCGGAGTTGAGCTGACCATCGGCGACCAGATTGATCGATTGGATAAATTGTGCTGCTTCTTTACGGAATGCCTCTTCTTCTGTTGTCCCTTTCTTCGGAGTTTTAATCGAATACTGCTTTTCCTTCATTCTGGTGCCATCGCTCACCACGACCGTCAAGAGGTATTCCTTATCCCACTCAAGGTCTCCATATCGAACAGGCGTAGTATTTAAGAATTGGCTAATCCCGTTGACCGTCCCACGAACATCCATTCCTCTGGTGTTTGTCACGGAGACATCGACCCATGCCCCTTTATCGTCAGCATCCACCTGGTATACAACCCTGGAGAAAATGTCCTCCGCAGCTTTGTCAAATTCCTCATCGGGGTCAGAAGTGACAGGCATTGTTCCTGTCCGAAGTGTTTTGGATACCCATTCGGAATACTCGTGATTGGAAGACACAACCCGGGCTTCATAGGTGTACTCCGTATTCTCCTTGAGTCCGGTTTCTTCGATCAAGGTTCCATTTACGACAGGGTTTCCTCCTTTACGTTTAGCCTCGATCAAAACATCATCTGGATTCCCATTGAGGTCAACTTTTAACGTAATGCTCGTTGCGGTCACGTTTTGGACTTTCAAGATCGGCGGCGCCGGCTTGGTCCAAATGGTGATCGTATTTTTGTTGCTCATGACACTATTTTCGGCCCAAAACTCGTACGTGTACGGTCTTCCCGGCGAAACCGTATCATCTGTAAAAGTCGTGCCTGTAATCACTTTCGCCTCATCCCAATCGGAGCGTCTCACCTTGTAAACATGTGCCCCCTGCACAGGATTGACAACCAAGGTTATACTACGATCCGTACTATCTTGAGAAGCCAATGTAGGCATGGCTGGAGCCTGAATGAGTGTAAGAGGCTCCGAGTACAAAGTCTCAAGCCCTTTTCCATTTCGTGCCTTGATACGGACGTACACGGTTTCCGCATCTTGCAGATCAAGCGAGAACGTATCTCCGTCATTGTGTGGTGTCCAATCTTGCACGACATCAAAAACAGAGAAGTCGGGATCTCCCGACTTCTCTACTTTCATTTCCGTTCCCGATGGGTTATTCGTGTCAATTTGAACGGTGTGAGTATTTCCAGATACCCCGATTACATGCAACCTAGGTACAGTTGCCAAGGTCCATTCCTCTTGCTCAGCAACTATGGACGGATTGGCCGCCAATATCGTTTGAGCAGGTTGGCCAGCCAAGAATACAAGGGCCAAGCCAACTTTTCGCCAGCGCTGTTTCATCATGAAACCTCCTTATTCTGCATACCGTGCTTCCCCAAGCACCTTGTACTTCTTATTCGGCTGCAAACTCGTAAATGTGTGTTTCAGTTCAGAAGCTGCCCATCCTGTTCCTGCTTGTGCCCAATCCGTAGTAGCAACCTCCTGGCCGTTCTCATCCTGCAGAACAATCCGGAATTCAACATTCGTTGGATCCGAATTCGGTGTAAGGGTTACTGTGATCGAATCTTCTGTCGGAACAGTTTCTACTGTAGGAGTAGCCGGTACAGTTCCCGTCACCAGCTCGATCTCAGCCGTTTCCTTCGCATTCGGGTTTTGCGGATTATTTCGGGCTTTTGCGTATACCTTATATCTTCCGGGCGACAAAGAGCTAAAGTTGTAGGTAAGGTCTGTAGTCCAGTCACTTTCGTCAACGGCCGTACCATCGATTATGGTGATCCGATATTTGTATTGGGTCGTAGACGGATTCCCGTTTGCATCAATCGCAATGGTCAAAGACGATTCTGTGCTGTCAGTCACTCGCAAGTTAGCTGGAACCTTGGCATCCGTCCAGAGCTTCACTTTATCTGAGGGCACTGAATCACCTGTCGCATTAGCATGAACAATGTAAAACTCATATGCGGTATCCGGTGTTAAGTCGGCCAATGTTTTGCTCGTGTCTCCGTCGCTAATCGTAAGCTGTTGATCGTTGCTGTCAAACAGTTTGGTCGTCGTACCAGGCTCGTTCTCCCAGTTTACCGTGATGGTTTGGCCATCGACACTCCCAGTTGGTGCCGGAGGTTTTGCAGGTTTCGTCAGAAATTGACCGGTCAGGTACTCCCCGTTTGTCTTTGGAGGTGAATCCTGGTTGAACGACGATACCCGAAAGTAGTACATCTTGTTTCCCGCCAATCCTGAGACTGTCTCCTCCATGTCGTCAATGCTATTGTCTTGCACAACCGTCCAGTTGGTTTGATCTTCCGACACTTCGAGAGTATACCCTGTATTTGAAGGGTTTCCGTTCGCATCCCAACGCAAAGGCAGCGACGTATCTGTCGCTGCCGTTTTATCGAGTGTTAAGTTTGTTGGTGTTTTGGCCAAGGTTACAACGTTAATGGTGGTCGTAGAAACCCCACTTGCAGCGAATGAAAGTTGAGCAAAAGAAAAGCAACCTAACAACGTTAGAATTGCCATCTGACGTACTTTTTTCACAATACCCCACCCCTTACTTGAATCTGACGTCGACTTGAACATCATATATGGTGTTAGGATCAAGCCCTGAGAATGTATATTCTACTTCGTCAGTCCAGTTTGAATTTTGGACGATCTGCCCACTTTTGAGAATGCTAAACTGACGTTCTACAGGTTCAGGGTATGTTTGGGTGTCTGTTACTTTTACGCTGTCTTCCGACAACCCTACGACATTCACAATCGGATTGGGCGGGCCGATCGACGTAACGGAATGTGAAGCATCGCTCTGGTTACCCGCTATATCGATCGCTCTTGCATAGATGGTTGCATTTTTTGTCAGCGTGATCGGTTCAGTATAGGTCGTCCAGTTGCCATCGTCGATCTTATACTCCTTTATACTTGCATCGGACGGAAAGTTAATAGTGACGGTTTTAGAGACTGCCTGTCCGGTTGGATTTTCCGAAAAAGTTGGTGCTGCTGGAGGAGTTTTGTCCACCACAAAATTCCTGGATTCTATGCTGCTGATCCCCCCTTTATTATCCTCGGTCCAAACCTTCAACACATGGTTCCCTTCCGGGATTGTTGAGTCAATCGTGATGTCATTATTGAATGACTGTGGTGACCCAGAAGAAGTTTCTGTTGCAATGATTTGCGCGGGATTTGAATCAATTTGATACTTTACCGTGATCTCATCCCCAACATCAGCGTCGTTCACTTGCCCGGAAATTGTGTAAGTATTGAATCCGGGAATTTCAGACAGTGTGAGATTGTCCAGAGTTGTCAACGTAAGTGTTGGCTTTTTGTTAACTGTAAAGCTAACGGTCTGCTGCGACTGATTTCCCGCATTGTCTGTTGCCGTAACGATGAGGGTTTTAGCGCCACCCGTTGTAATCGCCGTTCCGGACGAATAAGCAGATCCGTTCAGTGTCGCAGTTACGGACGCGAGGCCAGAGCCACCGGAATCCGTTGCGGAGAAAGACGGTGCCACTGAGTCTTGGTAGGTCGAACCATTCGTTACCCCTGTGATCGTAATTACTGGGTTCGTTTTGTCCACCGTTATCGTCCCAGTGTAATTGGATGTGCTTACCCCTCCGTTTCCATCATCAGCTGTTACAACGATGTTGCTGTACGTTCCTTGCCCAATATTGTCATTTACAACATCCCAGATCAGACTCCAAGGCTTTGATGTAGAAGTATTGGTAACGGAAGTCGTTTTGGTTTTTCCGTTGATCGTGGCGCTAATAGTTACAGTGTTATTGTCTGTATCTGTGACTGTACCTGATATAGTGATGGTCCTACGCCCATCTACCGCAGAGACTACTTGACTGTTGCTTGGCGATGATATAACAAGTATTGGTGCGGAATTATCAAGGTATTGAACCGTAACAGTATACTGATAGTAGTATTGATATGTCCTCGTATCTGGCTTGGAAACGGTACCTTCATAATAATAATCCTGTTTGAACTGCGTTTCGCTTGCTCCAGTTGCTGTAGTACACGAACCTATATTAACAGGCCACGCATCAACAGCTTTTTTACTTAAAGTGCCTGAATAACCTTCGGAGTCAGGTCCGTAAGAAATCGTGCTAGGAGGATCACTTGTAAACTTGCACGATCCTGAGGATGCGTAATTATGATACGTATAGAAATACTTTCGAACTGGATTATAATTAGAAATCGTCTTGCTTCCAGCAGGTGACCCGCCCGTTTGCACTTGACGAGAAGGACTTCCGCCCGAAAGAGTCAGAGTCAGGGTATCCCCACTTAACGTGTATGAAACTGTACCAGTTTCGACGGATACGCTCACAACTGACTTTAGATTTGGAATTTTCCAAGTTTGAGTTTGTGTTCGTGAAGTACTCTCGGGAAACGTTTTTGATTGTGTTGCTGCCAATACCCGAGGTGACTCTCCATAAAACAAAGAGAAGGACACCAGCGCCATGACCATAAACCAAACCAATAGCCTAGGCCGTTTTTTTATGTTTTCCATACTCCTAATCCCCTTTCTTTATACTAAAGAGAAACTAGATCATATCCTCCCTTTGCGTCACTGGATAACTCCTTTCATCCGTAAATAGCGAACCATCATGGTCGCAGCTTCTGCACGCGTGGTGCTACCGGTGGAGCGAAAGGTTCCATCTGGAAAGCCCTTTAAGAGTCCAGCAGCAGCTACTTTCTTCACGTCAACTGGATATTTCATGGCACTTTCGTCTTTGAACGTCACATCTTGCGAAGAGACTTCAGGAACATCTACGGCTGTCCAGAGGGCAATCTCTTCGCGTGGAATCGCAGCATTAGGCGCGAAAAGCCGTTCCGAATATATGGCTGGATTGATGTTTTTGCGTACTACCAGAGATGACACCGGCCCGAAAAACCAGTCACTTGGCTTCACATCCGTAAAAACGGTTGTTTCCACTGGCTGAGGAACTGATGATGTCATTTTTAACACGCGCTCCAAAAGTGCAGCATACTCTGCTCTGGTGATGGCTTTTTCCGGCTTAAACGTTCCATCTGGATAGCCACGCAGTAAACCAAGCTGATTCATAAGCAGAATGTCGTTTCTGGCCCAATGGTTTACTGAATCCGTGGGTACCATGAACATCGAATCATTCTTACTATCTACTCCAGCATTGTCTCTGTTTGTTTTTTCTGTTTTTCTCAGAGGAACCGTTATAATTTTGGGGGCGGTTTCGGAATTAGGGACCGAAACCACCACAGTGATCTCATCTTCTTTGTACGAAAACACCAAATCTACAAAATTCCCCTCCTTGTCCACGATTTTATAAGTGCTCGTCCCTTCAGGAATTGATACCGTAGCCTTTTTTTCCGCAAACGCCAAAGAGTGGGCGCTTCCCACAAGGGAAAGCGCCAAAATTACTGCTAAAAACTTCTTCATGATTTTTTCCCTCCAAACAGCCTTGCAAAAAACCCTCGTTTCTCTTTAAGCGTAAATCCGGATACGAGCGACTCCATAACTCCGATGAGGGCAACAGAGAAGGGATGGGATTTATCTTCTTGTACCAGCACCTTCCCCTCATTGTGAATGGCCCGCATGCCGGCCGCCTCCGGCAGAAACCCGATGATGGACAACCCGTTGAGGTAGGCTTTGCATTTTTCCCTCGTCAGGGTATTCCGGTCTTTCTTCGTCGGCTCAAAGTTGACCAACACACTGATTTTTTCTAAGAATAGTTGCCGTCTGCTCCAAAGATCCAGATATTCCTGTGAATCCTTGATGGTTGCCAAATCATAGTCAACGACCAGCAGGGTCCTGTTCGCCATCGACATTGCCACGCTCAGGAGGTCTTGCCGCTCTGGCCCGATATCAATCACCACGTAGTCGAAAGTCCGGCTGAGATGGGTCAAAATGTAGCCGACAAGTTCGGGAGAGCAAGATTGTCCCACATTCACACCTGGCAGCACATACAGGCCGTTAGGATGCTTGACCACCAGTTTGGTGAGAATTACTTGATCTGTTACAAGCGCGTTGTTTTCGAAGTACGGCTCCCACGTTTTCAGATTTACTTCCGTCTTGATCCGCATTCGAGTTGCTACATTGCCGTGTGGGTGCATCAAGTCAACAAGAATGACCCGACCGTTTGCATAATCATGCAACAGCCGGGCCACGTTCATGGCAACAGTCGTTTTTCCGATTCCCCCCTTTGTAGAGGTAACCACGAACATCTGTCGCCCCCCGATGGGTCGGATGTGAAGTTCATCCAGACGTGTAAAGTTGACGGATACAGTCTCGGGTTGCTTGTCTATCGGAGGATGGAACTCTTGTTTTTCTTCCTTCCTTTGCTGCTCTTCATGGTCAATCGGTTCCGAAAACATTGACTGTTCTTTGCTCCGGGGAACCGAAGAAGATGGTCTTGTCCTGGGTACCAAGCGAATGACGTGTTCAACAGGCTTCGTATCCGTTTCTGTTTTATTTGTTTCATGTATAGCGGTGGAAATGTGATCCATACGATCCAGAAAGTCATGGGCACCATTCCGCAATGCTTCCTTCATTTCTTCGACGTATTGTTCGCTCTTGAGATTCCCAAGGACATACACCGTTGCATGATCCCTCAGAAGGGGTAGCAGAACCTTATCTTCTGGCCAGAGGAGATACACAATGGCATTTAGAGTTTCTTGCACATGGGCCAGCAGTTGATCAGGTGAAACAACCGTTGCGTCTTGATTCTTCAGGGGAACTGTAGAAAAAATGCGTTTTGTTTGAGTCGCAAGCATAAATACCTTCCTTTCGTTTGTTGTCTCATAGATTTTCAACACGAACAATTAACGTGCGCCACTCCCCTTTCGCCGGTGCTCGTATCTTTTGATCGCCGCCATACATCTTCCGTAGTACACCTCTCCACTCTCTTTTTGTCATCGGAGCTGATTTGTCATGTTTGATTGGCGCTACCTCGTAAGCAAGACCTAGCCGTTTGGCTGCATTCATCGCTGCAACCGTTAACGTTTGATGGGTCGTTCCGACGAATACCACCCTTTTTTTCGGATACGTTTTGGCGAAGTCGTACAACCGTTGCAAATCACGGGTGTACTGCCTCAATACCCGAACAGGTGTACTTTTTTGCTTTTCAACTGGTTCCATCAAATGAAGTTCAAACCAGATTTCGTCGTCGGACTCGTTATAGGGGATCAAAAACGTTCTCTCCAGGCCAATCCGCTTGGCTTCACGATAGTATCGTTTCTTGAGCGCGTCGCGTTTGCCAATCCCGTAAAAAACAAAAACGATGGCGCCAACATACAGAGGTGCTGCCAGGTACAAAAGAAACTTCCCTACATAAAAGTGAGAAAGAAAACAGATGACAGCGGTTGCCATCATCCCATAGAACAAACGATAGTCCCGTTTCTGCCATACACGCATGTCGTGCATCCTCATCCGATACCACTTCTCATGTACTGATGGAGTGGGTCCATTTGAATGATCTTTACCAATCGATCGCATAGCGCCTCATCTGAAAACGCTCGGGGGATACCTTTTGCAGTGTCCCCATAGGCCTTACGATCATAGGGAAGCGTTAACACAAGGAGAAGTGGAATCATATCTTGGGGATGACAAGCTTCCTCATATGCCATATTCCAAATCAATCCGGCAGGTTGGATTCCATCCAGCGACTTACTGATGATCACTTGCCGGGCATAATCAGAGTCTACGACTACGTACACAACTGCCCCTGGTGGGATATCATCTTTTTTGGCTGCTTCCACAATTAGTACACCAACCTTGGCGGAAGGTTTAGCATCCCTCCCTGCGACTGTAAGAGGGATGTCGGATAGCGTAAACGGAAACGTTGGCGCGTTAAACCAAAGTTTCGTCTTGCATGTAGTTGTACAATCCTTATACAAAACGGGAACCCGTAATCGTTTGGCTGCGGCAATGGCCGTATTCACGCCGACATATGTTTTTCCAGTCGCTTCAGGTGAATACAGCACGATAACCTTTTCCGGAGTCGCTTCTGGTTCTTTCTGGTGAACCTCAACAACCGATTTCTGGACCAATGTTGTCGTTTCGGGAGCTGTTGCGTTTTCCTTCCCGCGGGTTTCCCATTTCTTTCGGAGCTTTTCACTTACGTCCGTCATGGACTTGGCAATTCGGAATACTCGTTGGCTAATCGGCCGTTGGTAACTCTCCTGCTTTTCTTCTTCAGTCGTTACTAGCTTAATCTCTTTTGCCCGGTAGGTATCCTCAGAAGTAAGCTCCTCTTCCTGACGAAGAAGGTGTTTCACCTGTCTACGGGTTCCGGGATGATGAAGGGCGTCAATCACCTGATCCACCTTGATGGTATCCCCCATAATCAAATCATAGATTCCCAATCCAATCAGTCTTTCCAAAAAGGGATGACCTGGAGGGCGATCATTGAGGATCATGACAACACGAATCCCTTCTTCGACAATCGACTCCATGATTTTGAGAATGTTTGCCTCCGCCCCCACATGTCCCGCTTTCTGATCAAAACGAGAAGTCGGAATAGTTTCCGAAAACAATACAACGTCTGGTTTCAATGTAGGAACCATGGTGACAAGCTGTTCCGCATACAATGCCCTGCCGACTTCCAAAATGCCATCCTTTTTGCTCACATAATCATCCAGCGCTTCGTCCCCTGTGGCAAAAACAATTTTCAAGGCAATCACCTCACTGGAGGAATTCAATGAATTTGCGTAATAATGGGATGCCATGGATTGTTAAAAACAATCCTAGTACGACAAAGGCTATAAAGGACCAAATCCATGCCAGAATTTTTTTTAATCCGAAAAAAAACAGCAGCACCGATCCCAAAATGAGAAACGGTCCCACCATTAAGAGAAACTTCACGGATAGTTTCAAAGACAGTTCTGTTAACCATGATCGAATCACTTCTGTTTTTTTCTCCAACCAATCAAGGAACGCATCATTTTCCAAAGAGGACGACTCCTTTATGATAAACGTCCCTTTTTGACTTTCCTCCAATCCAGATAAAATGCGATTAGCCACGTCGTTTGGGGGCTGCTGCTCTTGTTCGGCATAAGCGACCGAGCTAAGCAACAACCAAACAATAATGAGACACCATCCCCACTTCTTCATACGCCCCTCCTAGTGTTTCATGATCCAGACCCGACGTTTTTGTCTTCCAAATTGCAAGGCATCTCCTAGCTCGGGCATATAGATATCAATTCGATTTCCCTTGATGTCACTGCCCACATCTTCGACCACGTAGTAGGGCTCCAATCCCTCGATCTTCACAATGCTACCCGCTGGAATAACCGCCCAATCGGCAGCGATTGTATGATTGGGACGCACTGGTTTCCCAGAAGCAGTGATCCCATACCCGGGATCTCCAGGCTCCTTTCCAGTTGATTCTTTGCCGGCCGTGTACGCAGTGATCTCAAACTCGCCCACATACTCCATCTTTTCTGTATCCGGATTGGAAATCTCGCCCCCTTCGAAACTGGGTTGTTCCCCGTAAACGTCCAGAAGACCGTCTGCTTTCATGAAGTCGATCCACTTGAGTGGATCCCGACGTTTTCCTCCGATGGTGACATCCATGTGTAGGTGAGCGCCGGTACTTCTCCCTGTACTGCCAACATACCCAATTACTTCCCCCTGCTGCACTCTCTGTCCAGGAGATACCACGTACTTACTTAGGTGAAGATAACGAACAACGATGTCCTGCGTACGATTATTTTCGTGGACTTGTGTATCCAGTTTTAACGCCACATAATTCCCGGCCGAGTCCGAGTGTTTCGCAATCTGCACGATCCCTGAGTTAATCGCCAGGACCGGAATATATTCGGGAACGCCCCAGTCGACCCCATCGTGGAATTCTCGTTTACCATAGAGTTCTCGGTAACAAAAACAACTTGTAATGGGCCACGTACTGCCATCCCAAAATGTCTTTCCCCTCACTTCAAAGTTTGGAGGCTCAATTTGAAAGTCCGGGTTGAGAATATAGATGGGGATCGATTGATAATAAACCGTGTACGCACTACTCAGGGAAGCTTGAGCCTTAACCAACTTCTCCTCATCTGTCTCTTCTCCACCCATGAAAAGATAAACGACTTCCTCTTTTTTGGTTCGATTGGTGATGTCGTCTAACCAGGAAGTGAGGAGATCATAGGACAAGAATAAAAACTTGGCCACCTTATCGACGAAACGATCTGTTAGGATGTCATCATTGATGTTATCTGAGAACTCCTCCACAATGGCGTACCCGTACCTCGGAATATATACTTTCATCCCAAGTTGAAGACCGTACGGGTTATCTTTGGCAACCGCTATCGTTCCGAATCGCGTTTCGCTTCCTCTTCGGGGAAGTGTACCTAGCGGTGTCCTGCCTTTATTGATACGCCACGAATTGTCGTAGACTTGAACTTTTGCATGCATGGATTCAATAAACTCTTTTGGCGTTCGTTCCGGCAGGAGAGCATACAAGTCGATTTCTCCCCGCTCATTTCTGGGGGCAGAACCAATTGGTGATCGGGCAATCACTTGTTGCATTTCCGGCGGCAGCAGGTACTTCACACGGGTATCTTTTAAGTCCCGATCAAACCCATAGGCTTGAAAAATAACGATGTCAACATTCTGGTTATCTTCCAAGCCATAGTGTCGAAGTGACTGTTTCAGTTTTTCATACGAAAAGTCCGTGTCTACGCGGGCCAACACCTCACGACATTTTTTGGTGCCGTCCGGCTGCTTCTCATAAACGGTTTGGTAATGATACTGATAGGTCCCGATATAGGTATGAGCAAAATCAAGCAGAATTCGGCCGTCACAAGCCTTTCGAAAACGAAATTCCGGCTTAACCAGCTCGTAGGTTTGGTTCAAATACTTTTCCATTTGCGAAAGATCATCGAAGTTGTAGGCTAGTTTGTCGATCGCAGCCAGAATGCCCCATGACAACTGATGATCGTACTGGTAGACCTGGGCAATTTCTTCTTCTGTCAAACTTTCTTTCCATGTGTCTGCTTTCTTTTCGTACGCCGCTTTTATTTCCAAACCGATTTTAGGATCAAAGTCATCTCTTCCGGTGAAGTTCAGCATTCCCCCTGTAAGATTGAACATCGAATCTAGGGTTAACATCACGAGAAGCACAATGACAATCAGTGGAATCATGCTCAAAATGAGAGAGAGTGCCATTCGTTTGACATAACGAAAAAGAAGGCGGGCCATGAGCAGGCCCACCTTTTTCAATCGTTCCATCATTCGTTACGGAATCTCCTTTGGAGTTCCGATCCATCTTCACCTTTTTTGAAACTGCTGATAATCAAGTGTGCCTCCCCCTTATTCTTTACTGTGTTTGCTGGAACCCCCAATTTTTCTAGTGTGTAGGCTTGTTTTTCAGTAACCGGATCAGCGAACCATGCGGGTTCAACGGGTTTAAACGTTTGTTGAAAGGTCGGCCGAAATGCCGTTCCTGATGAACTTTGGGGTGAACGATTCCCTTGAGATACGGCCCGGAAAGCGGCTTGTTGTGGTGCCGGGGTAAATACCGGTTCAATACGGTACTTCCTCACCGGAACGGATGGTCCGGAAGGCGACAAAGGAATCACCTTTCCGGTAACTTTTTCAAGATGCATTTTCTGCCCCTCTACGTTCATCCTTCCAGCCATAGCTTGTTGATAGTTTTCCGCTGCTCCTTAATAGGTTCGTTCCAGATCCTCGTATCGTGCACCTGCATGAGATTCTGCTCGCTGTACTCTCTGTGCAGCCTGGTTCACTTGATAGCCAGCTTCCAAATATTGCGCAAGGGAAGAACTCAGGCGATAACCGGCTTTTGTGAGTGTTTGAACATCTTGACTACGATACACAGGATTCACAGCCTGTTTCGCTTGCTGTAACTGCTTGAAGGCTTGTTCTACCTGCTGGCGAGCCATGTTCTTTTCCGGAGTGTTTGGTTTGATGGCTTGGTAATCGGCCAACGCCCTCTCATACGTTCGCTTGGCATCCTGAATTGTCTGGTTTGCATAAATTAACTGCGGCCGCGAACGGTGATACGCCTCTTCATGTTGTTGTAACAGATTTCTCGCTTTTACGCGTTCTTCCGGCTCCATTTGTTGATACACGGCGTCGAGGTTACGTTTGGCCTGCAGGTGATCTTGCTTCGCCGCAAAAACCGGGCTAATCTGGCTGTCAGCTTGGCGGAGAGCAAACGCCGCCTCCTCTTCTTGCTGACGGACCTCTGCCCACTTCTGTGGTAATTCCATCATCTGCTGGTAGGCTGCCGCCTTTTGGCGATGATAATCACGGTCCAAAAACGGAAGCCGAGATGCTACGCTGTGGAGACCCTTTCGTACTTCAGGTGACGACGCTGCCGCGGTGAATTGGTTGGCCGCATATCCGGAAAGTCTGGAACCCACTTTCGTTCCTGCGATCATACCGGGCGCACCTGCCAATGCCATTCCAGCCAATCCTCCAAATGCCCCTGCACTAAACTGGAATCCACGCCGCAAGAAATGTCCAATGGATTGCGTAAAGCTTTCTCCAGGTTGAGCCAATCCGCTTTGTTGATAAGCGTCACGTATCCCTTGAAAGCTTTGCATGGCTAATTTTCCTGTGTTCATTACACCCGCAATTCCAAGACCTGAAAGAGTCAGATAGGCCATCTTCCGTAACCAACCAGCTCCCTCATGGGCAAATCCGCCCCCCTGAAAAACTTCCCGTACAAAAGCTCCTGATGGAATGATCGCAAGCAATAAGACAGCCGAGTAAGCAATCTTCTCCACATCAGGTGCATCCTGCATGAGATTGAAGGCAAAACAGTACAGCAAGGCATGAACCGGCTGCGTGAACAGGTTGGTCAGCATTTCCCGATTCCACAAACCAAACAGATGACGTTTGGACGGAAAGTTTTGCAGCATCGCAATGATCGGGAACAGCACCAATAACCCCATGATGACAATCTTCTGCATGAAGTAAATAAAAAAGATCATCCCGTGCTGAGCCAGGGCGATCAATTTCAACATGGCTTCTGTTAACTTGTCATCAATGGTGTAATTCAATAATCCCTGCACGACAATTTCCGGATCAACCAGATTGGCAAACAGGGCAACAAATAGCATGGCGATATCGGAATAGATCCCCACGAGAAAGGGAATAAACAGGGTCGCCAATGCTGAAAGGACCATGGTGGAGATAATACTTCGGGCAGTAATGCGATCCTGAACACCGCTCGGGAACATCAGGTAGTTTGCCTGATATCCAACGATAATGACAGCACCTGCCCAAAAGATCCCCATCATGTAGTAGTAGATGTATTTAATGGTCTGCCAAGTATTTTCGTCAAACCGGTAGTAGGCAAAACGATCTTTGTCCTTAAATAGAACCTCTTCCGTACCGTCTTCGCTTTTCACAATTTCAAAGTTAAAGATTTGCCGCTCCGGCGGTGGAATTAATAGTTCTAACCATGCAGCTACCCGCTGAACGACGAATCCAACACTGCTACCCAGGAAGTTGGCGTCATTAAAGGCAATATCATACGCTGAAACACCGATACCGGTGATAATCGCTCCCCATTTTGCCTTGTCATAAACTTTCTTTGCTTTTTCCCCCGCTTTCGCTGCCTTATCCGTAATTTTTCCAAACCACCCGTCTTTGAAAAGTTTTCCGATCCAACTTCCGACAACCCCACCCTTACCGGCATCTGCCTTATACACACCGAATGTTGTCAGACCAACTCCGGTAAGCATGACGATGGCCACGGTGAGGATTACGACACGTCTCCACAATGCTTGCTCACCCCCCATGCTCTGGGAAGAAAATCTCTTGTTCCCAGGGAGAAAACTGTGTAACCACACGCACACTGTATTTCGGCTGCTTAATGATCGCGTGGTGAGCTAATCCCATCCCCAAAAATTCCAGTTCCCCTTCGGTTAGTTTGAACAGCTCGGCACATCTCTGCAGATCGCCTTCGTGTTGAGCAAAGATAATTTTCGTGTCGCTATTCTGAATGACAGCTCTTCCGTGTTCATTCTCATAAAACTTTTGGAAGTTCTGGGTTGCCGCAATCGGCCCTCCCTTTCTCTTGCGGAACCGCCGGAAATAGGTTTCCAGTGCCTTGGCAGAATACAGGTTTTTGAAGAGTTCCTGGCACTCATCCGCATCGACGCGGAACAGCGAACCATCGTCCAGATCGCGCTTTTTCAAAAAGCGGTTCTCCAGATAAGAAAGAACCACAATGTTCGCAATCGGTAATAACTCCGAATTGTGAAGATCCCTCAAGCCAAATCCCGCACAAGGGGCCTTTCCGAGCTCCACATTGGTTTGACAATCAAAGATCCCAAGGGTTCCCTTATCGGTAAAGCGTTCAAGGGTAAGTACGGTTCCTTGTAATTCGTTGATTCCTTCCGCGAGCGAACAAAACTCATGATAAAAGTTCCCAAATTGCGGCGGTTTCTTTTTTTGCTTGGTGACGAATTGTCCATTCTGAGGATCAAAGTAAGCATCATGATACAAACTTCGTGGATCTTCCGCAATCCCACACTTTTCATACGCCCTGCGCCACGCTCGGTCCATATATGCTGCAATTACCTTATGATCAGCACTGTCCGTTAACCCCGCCATCGCTGCTGACAGGTTGACCATATCCTCGATTTTCCCCTGTAGATCCACAATCAAGCCACGCTCTTTGTGGTGTTCTACCTCGATGTCTGCCGGGTTAAACCGCAAATCGGAGTAACGGCTAATCGGCAGGTAGACACCTCCCAAGGTTTCAATGGTTTTTTTCAGGTCTCCTTCCTGGTCAATCACCGCATGATAAACGCCGTAAGGCACCTCCCCAGCAATGATCTTTTGAAGCATGGCGGTTTTCCCTGTTCCCGAAACACCGATCAAAGAGATTCCAAAGTTATTCACGTGCTCCTTGTTAAACCCGTCAAAAAGGACAGGAGAGCCAACGTCATAGTTTAGTCCCAATATCGGGCCATCCTCATGCGGCCAATCCGATACGGTGAAGGGATACAGGTTGGTTCCCGCAGCCAAATTCATCTCCTTCCACGCTTCTTTTCGCTTGATGGCCAGAGGACTAACCGCTTTGAACATCAGGTCATGCTCATGGTCTGCCGGCTTGAGGCAGTCCTTGGTTCCGCCAAACTTTGACATGAGGCGGTCTGCCTTTTTTTCTAACTCTTCCTGGTTGTTGGCCGCCAAAATGATGAAGTTATCGAAGTAGATAATGCGATCTCGATTGTTATCAATATCAGACCGCAATTGCTGGAGCATGGCCAGCTCCTCCTGCTTGGAGAGTACACCACGGCTGGACGCTTGCTTGGCACGATCAATGAGTTTGGATTCGATTCCTTCGATTCGGTTCGTTAGCCAAGACAAAATCTTGTCTTTATCAATAGGGGCGATATATTGGATGAAGTCAATATCCCCCGGGAAACTCACAAGCGGGTGAAGATATCCAAAGTCAATTTCAGATGGCCACCCGTCTACAAAAAACGATTGGATGTACCTCTCTCCTACCTGAATGTACGTAGCAGGTGAGAGATCAGCAGAGTTTGGAGCCAACACTTCAATAAAATCATGGATCGGACGATATTCATCATCCTTCTCCTTCTTGGCCGACCGGGTGAACTTGACTTTTGTTTTCAGGTTAAGCAAACGCGGGCACCCCTCTCACAAACAAGCTGTGAAATCCCTTTTCGTAGAGATCAACACCCGAGATGTACTTGGACTGTTTTTTATTGCACCAGGCATGGAGAATGTCGTATACGTCCGGAGTCTCCAGACGTTTGTACCGTCGTACAAATCGCTGGATACGCCCCAAAGACTCTTCGATGCGATCATCGAGAAAGTCATTGGCTTTTTCCGGTGATCGAGTTGGGTCATCCAACGGAAACACAAGAAAATTACGGCGAACCGGCAGGTTTCTCGATGCCAGCAACTCGCGATTGAAGTGTTCTTGCTCCATCAAAAACGCCTCCGTCATTGAACCGGAAGCGTTATAGGTACGGACAAAATTGATCCGATTTTCTCTTTGTCTTTTCATCACTTCTTCCAGGTCAACTTGGCGACTCTGGATATACAAAGCAATCTCAATCTCCAATGTCCGTAAGAAATCCTGCCACCCCAGATAAACATTCCGTAATTCTTTTTCCGAGCAATGCGTTAAGGGTATGGGGAAAATCTCCAAATACTTTCGGTAACGGCCGTTTGAAAGGATCACAAGTCCATCCTGGACATCTTCCAGTTCCAGATACTCCGGCCAACTAATGCTCTTTCTGGAGTCCAATGTATCCTCTCCTTTCCCTTCGAATCACCCTCTTCGGTCTCAACCGGAACAAGAATCGGCGCCACCACACGATCCACGGAGATTCCCCTTTGATTTTTCGAAACATGAGATATCCCCCTGCTATGGGAAACAAGGGGACAATCTCATACAATCCAATGGAAATGGAGACAAGCAATCCGGTAAACGATACAATGCAAATGATCCATTGTGTGTTGGACAAGACGAAAAGCGGGATGTCGTTTTTTATCCCTTTTGGTACTTTTGCACGCATCGGATCCACATCCTTATTACGGCTGCAGCATGTTGTAAATGACCTTGGCTAACGTAACCAGGCTTGCGATCAACAGTAACGCGATAATAATCCCGAAACCCCATGTTTTTGCGGTCTGTCGTGCGTTTTGCCCCAAGGCGATGAAGTTAAGAAAGAACCCTAGCAACGCACCAGAAATGACGGATGAAGCTAAAGCTATTCCGATCACCCAGTTAAAGATTTTGTTGATCAACTTGCTAAAATCATTTTCGGGATTTCCTTCGGCCAGTCCAAATGGATCAAAATGTGGTTTGCCGTTTACCTTTGCATAGGCTACTTGAGCCTGATGAATTGGGACAAACAGTGACGAGAACAAAATGGCAACGAGCATCAGAATCTTGACTGATCGGACAGTCCAGCTCATACGAATTCTCCTTTCCTTTTGTCTACAATAAAAAATGTCGAGGCTAGCTACGAAGAAACATCCTCCCTCCTTTCACGTATAAATTGCAGCACCCCTCACAAATAGAAAAAGCCCGGTATCTCTTGAATACCAGGCATCTAATGCAACGACTCCTAAATCGAGAGATATGACTGAATAGTAATCCAAGCAGTGTAGAAAATCGCCCCCCATTGGACTATCAGCCGCTCTGCGGTTGAACCAGTCTGAAAAAGCGTTACACCGAAGCGTCTTGAGCTCAACGGAGAAAACAGCGCAATCTTTTCAGAAATGAAATCCAAGGCGAGATGAGAACCGTACCCAATCAGGGCCGGCATCCACAAGTTAGGTTGATACGACCAAGCAAACGCTACAACGACGCCGATCCCCACAAAGCCATGTGTGGGGCTTTCCCGGTTTTTCACAAGCACCAGTAAAAGCAGAACAAACCCAATAGCCATGAATAACAGTTCGTGCTTTCCCCATCCGTAATAAACCAGCATCCCTCCTACCACCAAGAAAACAAAGGGGCGGAGCCAAGAAGGAACGAAGGGCATTAACATCCCACCCATTCGACTTCTTGGCTCCGTTATATCAGGAAGTAACGATGTAAAAATGACCGTGCCCAGTCCCATTACCCATAGCGGCAATGCATCCCATTGATGCGGTAGCTTGTACGAGCAGTACGCTGCAACCGCAACAGTCATGTGTGTGCGTCCTAGCATGGCAGGCTCTCCTTCAGGTTAAGTAACTGCTTATTGATATCATCTAACTTTTCCCGTAGAATGGCCACTCGTTCGGGAGGACATGTACATAACTCTCGCTTTAACTTGGCTCGCTCCGAAAGCAATCGTTGAACATGACTGTTGATCTCAAACAAAATCCCCATCGAATAAGCCTTCTTTCACTTTTCGTGCACAAAACAAAAAGCCCTTTGCAACAGGGCCCCTACTTCAAAGCGAGTAACCGACCAAATACGGTATCGAACATGTCAATTTTAGATTCTGCCGCTTTTTTTGCTTCCTCAAGTGATCCAAATGTTTTCCCGTCATCCAAGGACCGATACTTTTTTGGAGATTCAATCTCAAAAACGTAGGTTTGGGAATCACGACGAAATGTAACCTTCCCTCGATACCCCTTTTTCTTGAACGTCCACTCAACAGGCTCTAAATACGGAAAGTCACGTAAGGTCACGGGAATTAATTTCAATAGTAATACCCCCAATCATCATACAAAAATGGATGATTTTGAGATGTTTGAGCAATAAAAATATCGCTTTTTCAAGCGAGACTAAATGTGCGTATAATTTAAGCACTTGCATATTGTCAAGATATAGCATAAATCATCATGGGAATGTTTGCAAGTATCAAATTACCAGAAACTCACCATGACAAATTGTTCCGTCTCTTGTCCGCCTCCCACCTGAGGAACAGGACTGAATGACACCTCCTGATCCTCTTCCTGTTGTTCTCGATCAAGCCGTTCAAACTGGAAATGGCGAAGATTTGCAAGGAGACTTCTTACCTTCACACAATATTTGAACAAGCGTGTTTTTTTAACCTGCCATTGGCCACTTGCCTGCTTCATCACAAGTGAATTTGTACCGAGGAACTTAACCGCTGTAATGCTGCGGACGAGTATTTCTTCAAGCAGCATCTGGAGCGCATAATAGGACGCCTCGTTCCGATCAAGCCCCTCAACACGTTTTTGAAATTCCCACACCCTTTCACCTTCCGGAGAGATTAACCACGCAACAGCGTACAGACTCTTATTGTTCCGGGTGATGTCAAAGCAACCTGTATACATCTTGTCCTGCACCATCCTTTTTTTCCTCCTTACAGATTTCGAACCCTCGCCATCGTACCTTGAAGATTGATCTTTGGCCGAGCTATTGCGTAATAGTCGTCCCCATTGTGTTCAATTCTGGTTCGTACCCAGTATCCGCCGTCCTCTTCTTCGTTCACCAATATTTCGCTGATCTCTCCGCAGGTGAAGTAATGATCCTCGTCGATGGCATATCTACCGCTGCTATTTTTGTACAAGCGCCCCTGAGCAGTAACCTTACCGTTCAAGTAGCTAAGATCATACAAAGCTGCTTCCAAGTTTTCTGTAACTCTGTACAAAAGATGATATGTCAGTCGCTCATCAGCAGATAAAACGCTCGGCTCAATATTTTCCAGGCATCGATTCACCTGCTGAACGGTAACCGATAATGGCAGTTTCTCCAGTAAATCTTTCATGTGATTGATTTTGTCCATTGTTCTCATCCTCTCTTGTTTTTCAGTTTGAAGTTGCTCGGCAATATCCTTAAAAACATCCTTCGGCCTCAGCACTTCATAATCGAAACCTTTACTTTGAAGGGTCTTCTTTGACAATTCAGCTCCTTGTTCGCCCGCCTCGTCATTATCACGGACAACGTAAATCTTCACGTCTTTTCCAACAACCCTCTCTATCAGGCACGCTTGTTCTATGGATAGATGTGAAGCTTGCATGGCCGCAGCCGGTACCCGAAGCTCTTGACGCAATAAGATCGCATCAAATCCCCCCTCTACCAAATAGAGTGTCTTGCTGCGTTTTGCCTCTTCCAACACTTCATAAAGACCAAATAAAACAGCCCCTTTTTGAAAGAGGCTGTCGTCAGGCGTATTACGGTATCGTTTTTTTGAAGTGGGAACGATGGACCGATACGTAAACCCAAGCACATCTCCTGTTACTGCGTCTCGGTTGGGGAATACGATACTGTTGGTCTTCTGATCCCATCCAATGCCATACATTCGGATGGTATTGGCATCCAATCCCCTTTCTTTTAGATAGTTCTGAGCATCATCGGAGAGACAAAGATCGGAAGCATACTTATGGGCCTGTTCCCGTCGTTGCATTTTGAGGAGACTATTTGAAACGATGGTCGTCTCCCGCTTGTGCATTGTTTGACTACGGATTCTCCTGGATTTCCCCCAATCAAGCCAAGCACGATAAGCCTCCTCTGGTTTTGCTAAGAGGACTCGGGTATCGTCTTTTTGCAATAGCTGTCGGACGTCCTTTAGCACCTTCCGTACTGCGTCTCCAAAGCGCATTCCGTACATGTGTCGGACCATCTCCGCAGCATCGCCCGAAATGGAGCAAGCATGACAGTACCAGATGCCTTTTTCCCTGTTGGCATACATACTTGGTTCGGTATCCCCATGTAGCGGGCACAAGCAGGGATGCTCACCCGATCGATTTTCCCTTTGAACCGTAATCCCAAGATGGTGGAGATATACCGGAAGGTCAATCCACTCACGTATCCATGTTGCAGTAGCTCGAACACGGTCCGTGGAAACTCTCGCTGGCAAAATCAATACATTTGCGAGAGAGACTGCAGTGATTTCACCCTCGTCACGATCAAATGGATTTAGAGCCGTGGTCCCCGCCTGCTGATTGACCAACGTTGCAGGATTAACACACGCGCGCGTAACCAACTGGGGTACTATATGGTTTTCTATATAACTTACATTAGTAGCAGCCGGTTCTTGTGCAACATTGCCAGCTGTATCCACGCACTTGAGACTTGGGCCGAATGCAACATGGCTTTCCATTTCCGCTGCAACATTAGGAACTATCTGCTCCATTTTGGCATTTCCTCTGCCCCCTTTTTTCGACTCTAACCTCCTCTTCTTTTCTCTCAGAATCGTCTTGGATGCAACATTACTGTCCCGTGCTTTCCTCGGGAATACTTTGACCTGTGATACATCCTCGTGCCACTCACCTATCTTCTCAATTTTGATTCCTTCGCATGTCCGTTTTGTCCGAATCAGATTGGCAATCTCAAGTTTCCGTATGTTCCGCCAAACGGTTGCTCTGTGTACTGCAAACACATCTGCAACATCATGGATACGAACGAGGAAATGGTTGACCAAATACACATAAAATTGGTATAATTTATTTATATTCATAGCGGAATTAGAAAGGGACTAGCGGCATCTAGTCCCTTCTTTCTTTCCTCCTTTCTTTTTGTTCATACCGTTTTATTCCCCATGCCGCCTTCAACTAAAAACCAGCCTCGACGAGTGCCAGTTTTCTGAGCCGTCGCTTTGCCTTCTGGCTGGCTTTGGTTTTCACGAACTTGACGCTACGGCTGGCTGGACGGAACACTTTGACGATCTCGTCCGGGCGCCGGAGGATTTGTTCCTCGTAGAAAACCTCACCCGTTTCCGGGTCAACAAATTGTCGCACTACACGTCACCCACCTCCATGAAAAAAGCACCACGTGGGTGCTGTCAAAGATAATAATCAATAATCTCTCTTAGCATAGTCATGATAAGAAATAGCTGAGCACTCATGGTTTAAACATACATACACAGCCACTTTCTTTCCATTTCTTTCGTAAACATCTTGAAGTTTCATCAAACCGTTATTGCATTTTTGACATGGAATAAACACAGCGCTCCCTCTCTTTCTCCCATTTTGAGGTAAGACCGTTAACTTGTCCATAAGGCAAGCCCCACTTCCTTCGGCAGGGGCCTCCGCCGCGATCCAATCCTTATGTCTGCTGCGGTCACAGGCTTTAGAGGTAGTGCAGCCGGGCACGGAGGTGACTGCCCACCGACAAGCATTTGCCCCTGCTTGCCGCCAATGGGACGTGACACTGCACACTTGGGGGAGGATTGGCGTATACGAATATGATATGCACTGGACGGGGAACAAGTATACGCAGTGGCCTACCCTCGCAGATGTTACTTCCCCGTGCGCTGCGCCTCCAGTTTTCGTTGCCATTTGCATTTTTCTTTTTCTCGGAATGCCAGCACGCAGTCTTCCCACTCTTTGACCGGCAGGGTGATCTTCACCAGAACCATCTCACCACGTCCTTCCATGCCTACGCTCTCTGCGATTGCGTGGGTGCTGCTGATTGAAAGGCGCCAACCAGCGTGATAGTTTCAAAATCCATTTCATGGTGCTTTCCTCCAACAAAAAACCACCCAACATCTGCCTGGGCGGCTGATGATTATGTCCAGGGCGGCTTTGGTTTTTCACCACGTAGCCGTGCGTTGAAATACGCTGTCCCCTCTTCTTGAGATACCCGACCGGTCAGCATCAGGTGTGCCAGCTTGTCAAACTCGTTATATCCCGGCCACAGGCAGCCCATTTCGTCTTCGTAGTTGTCCTCAGGTGATTGTTCAGCAACCACCTCAGCTTGGTCGCGCTTAAGGCAATACGGACAACCGACTTCCCGGTCCTGAGCGTCCTCCTGGATGACCAGTCAACCTTTTTCGCAGCGATGGCACTGCCACTTTTGGAGAAGCAGCATGGTGTTTGCCTCCTTCAAAAAGAAGAGCCGCCCGGTTCAATCCCGAACGGCTATCCTCATTTCGCGTTGATACCATAGTAGCATGTCTATGACCAAACATCCTGCCATTATCCTTCCAAATGTCTGCCACTTTCCTGCCATTTTTACGCCGACTCATCTTCGACGTAGACCTCCAACTTCAGCATCAAGGCGAGCTTGTAAAACGCCCTTGCTTTGATACGGTAGTATTTCCTTTCACTCAGGTTCAGCTCCGGCCAGACAGCATAATTCACGACGTCGTCGTCTTCTAGATACCGTTTCTTGATGATTTTCTTTTCCAACGGCCCCAGTCGGTCAACTGCTGCTGTCACACGTCGTACATGCTCACGCCGGCGCCGCTCCTCATCCACGTTCTTTTGAGCTGTGGTCTCTATGCTGCTATGAAAGGCGTTTGTTTGGCTTGCAGGGGACATGCTGTATGCCGGCGTCGTCTTCGCTTCTATTTCTAGATGATACCCGATCTGCATGTACAGTCGGCAGGTTTCCAGGGCTACCTCTTCTCGGTCTCGAGTAGGTTCCCTGTCGATCTAAGGCAGGTTAAAGCGAAGTTGCTCCTCTTTTTTATGTGTGCTCATCTTCCGAATCCCCCTTTTCAGGTCGGCCATGGTATTATTTTCTTAGACAGATTTTCCATGGCTCCCGGAAGGGGACTTTTGTTTTTTCTTAGATTGTTAAGTATGCCTCATAATTTTCATTTCGTTTCTCATAGTCAATAGCCCTTCACAAAAAATCACAATCCCCCATATACTACTAAAAATGTTGATGAGGAGTTGTGAAGTCGGAGGAATTTATCCGACATTTAAATTCAATTACCGATATTAACGTACTAGAAACTATGAGAGAACAGTTGACATCGAGATTCCCTGCAACTGATTTAAATTGGCGAAATCGATTGAAGATGTACAAACAGATTGAAATGATAATCGAACGAATCATGTTTCTGGAAAAATCACCCTAATTGTGAAGAGCGTAATTGGTTCCGCCTGCATATACTGATCACAGTTCTTCAGCGAAATTTGTACCTTTCAGTCCTTCCTCTTACGGAAGGATTTTTTTTTACAGGAGAAAATGGTATGCGCAGGACGGTAATGGAATCCTATTTCTTCAATTCGCGTTTTTCAGAAACAATTGCCAAAGGGGTCAAATCAACCCTCACGACTGCATTCCCAACGAGAAAATCCTCCTCGAATCACCGTTTTGTCAGGCAGTAATCTGCTTAGAAAAAGTCCCCATTGAATTGACACTCTCCACGGCTAAAGCGTGGGATTCTTGGGAGCACTCCTGTCCCTAGGGAGTTCTGCCTTGCGGCACCAAGCGATTTCCGTGTATCCCACGGTTGATTCCACTTAGGCTGACGTTCGGAGAAGGTGCAAGCCTTACCATAAAAAGTTTTTTGCGTCGGTAATGGCGCCAATTCTTCCATTCACCGCCGGCCAGGATAAGTGCCGGGCGCACCCTATTTTTCCACTGTAGCCGCTGCATATTGCTACCGGCCGGATCGTCCGGAACACCCGTATTTTGTCAGAAGCCGCTTAATTTCTTTCAGTAGTCGGTCCCCACGCGTCTTGATTCGGAGTACATTCTCCAGAAGGAACAGCGCTGGAAGATCGTCTTGAAATGCTTCCAGGCATAGTTGCATCCCCCTGACTGTCAACTAATTGAGGGCCTGATACTTCTTCGTTTTCTCTGACTTCTCGGCAGCAGACCTGAGAAGCCATAACATGGTAGGCCAGTGAAAACGACACCCGAAGACTACCCGCCCGTAGCTCCCCAGATGTCGTCAGTGGACGCCTCCCGCCATTCCGTCGGCGTCTCTTGGCCGTGAAAGTCGATTTACTGCTGGTAAAAGGCGCTTGCATGTCTGCCTCCCCTCTCTTCACTTCGCCCGCTCATAGGTCACGTCTTCAAACATTCTTTCAGGAGATATACGCAGTCGGCCTCTTTGTGCTCGTGCCTTGGTTCGAACTATCTCAGGATGGCTTTGATGTGTTTAAGCGCCTTGCCAGTATCAATCCCCTCTTTCGGCATCCATTTGCAGCTCTTCAATCCGCAGAAAAACCATGTTGAAATGAGCTTGTTCCATTTTTTTCGGCCCTCCCTGAATTCTTCAGGGATTTCGTTGTATGTCGGCAACAACTCCATGGCCCAGCCACCAAAAACTATGTCCAAGTCGGTGACTTCTTGTACCTGAATCTTGATTCCATTCACTGTCTTTCCTCCTAGCTTGTATTGTGGTATGCTCCGCTCATAGGAGCGTGATCCTATGGAAAAGTCCTTTTACTATCCAGTCCACTGGCAAGAGGTCAGCTACCTTCGTGAGGCCTTGGCCGCTATGGACATCCCGTTTGTGATCGAGCAGGACGACCGTCTTGAACTGGCCCCCAGCGAAGTCGCGTTTGTGTTCCCGGACATACCGGTTCGACTGTACCGCCACGTCTTTGAGTTGTTCGGCACTGCTGGCCGGCGGTATCCAAGTTAACTCCCCTTTCTTGTAATGAGTGGTTATCCAAACTTTACAAGCGCTATGAAAAATCAACAGCCCTTCTCTCCACCCAGTCAGGAAGATTCGGGGCTGTCTTGTTCAGTCCGTTTAACTGAATGTCCTCAACAATTCGTTTGGTTAACCGAGTATGACGCGCCACAATCTTGTTATTCTTGATCGCAATCTGCAGGGCTTTTTTGGTTCCCACCAAGACTACTTTGGATTCGGCTCGGGTGATTCCGGTGTAAATGAGATTTCTCGCAAGCATGATGTAATGACTGGTCGATACCGGTATGATGACGATGGGAGCCTGCCCTCCCTGCGACTTGTGTATGGTGATACTATAGGCCAGTTGAAGTTCATGTAATTCTTCCTTTGTGTATGTCACCACTTGGCCGTTGATCGTGCAGTACAGACCTTTCTCTTCTGTTACTTGTCCTTCTTTGTCCAGCAGGTAATCAATCCGATCAATCGTGCCGATATCGCCGTTGAAAACCTCTTTCGCATAGTTGTTTTTGGTCTGTATAATCTTGTCCCCGACTCGAAAAATTGTTTTCCCGACCACTATTTCTTCTTTATGGGGGGCAGAGGGATTGAGAGTTTCCTGGAGCACACGATTCAGCTCTTCCGTTCCGATCGGCCCCTTTTTCATGGGACTGAGAACAAGAATATCAGCAGGGGTGTATCCCAACTGCGTAAACCTTACCACACTGTTCCGGATCGTCGCAGCGATCTCTTCTGGCTTTTCCCGCTGGATGAAGTAAAAGTCTTGTTTCACTGGATCAATGACAATCGACTCGCCTTTATTGATCCGGTGAGCATTGGTGACGATTTGGCTGTTTTGAGCCTGCCGGAAGACTTCCGTAAGCCGCACATGCGGAACGCCGGCGTCCAACATGTCTTTCAGTACATTTCCTGGATTCACGGAAGGGAGCTGATCCTGGTCCCCTACCAGTAGTACTTTCGTTTTGTTCGGGTTGATCGCTCTAAACAACAGATCGGCCAACTGAATGTCCATCATGGAAATTTCATCGACAATGAGTAAATCTGCTTCAAGCGGATTGCTCTCGTTGAATTCGGGCTCTTCGCCCGGCCGGAAGTTAATGAGTCTGTGAATGGTAGCTGCATCCAGTCCGGTTACCTCCGTAAGTTTACGGCTGGCCCGTCCTGTCGGCGCCGCTAGTGCAATCCTTGCCACTGGGTTAAGCCTTTGATACACATCAATGACTGCTTTCACACTGGCCGTTTTGCCACATCCTGGACCACCGGTTAAGATCAACAGGTTTTCCATGAACAGCTTACGGATCGCTTCGCGTTGCCCTTCCGCCAATACCATTTTGGAACGAACCTGGTAATCTTTGATGGCAGCATCGATGGCAGCCATGTTTACATTGTTACTGCCGCTGCGCATAAATTTGAGTAAGCGTTGGGCCAGTCTCTTTTCGGAGCGATACAAAAAAGGAGGATATATTCCCCCTTCCTCTATGATGACGCGACCGTTTTCCTCTAGCTGAAAGATCCCCTGTTCTACTTCTTCCCGCGTAATGTATACGTCCGTGTTGTGGTTGAGAACCTTTAGAACCTCATCGATCAGCTCTGCTTCTGGGATGAAGCAATGACCAAAATCGAAGCACATCTTTTTCAGAACATAATCCACACAGGATTCAATCCGGAACATCGAATTGGGCATGATGCCCATCCTTTTAGCGATCTCGTCCGCCTTCAGAAAGCCAATGAGATCCAATTTGGTAAGTTGATACGGATTCCGCTTGATAATATCCAGCGTGTTGGAGCCAAACTCTTTATAGGCTTTCACGACAATATTTGTGCTGATACCGTACTTCGACAGCTCCATCATGATCTGTTGAACTTCAAACGAGGACCGGACACTGGTGACAATAGAAGAAGCCTTTTGCTGACCAATCCCACGGATAGGCAGTAAACAGGCTTCTCCTTCTTTCATGATAATATCTAATGCATGCTCACCCAGGGCATCAACAATCTGTTTGGCTCTTTTCTCTCCGCAACCTTTCACCAGGGACGAAGAGAGGAAAGCAACTACCTGTTCCTTGCTTTTCGGAATCGGGCGTTCCCAACGTTCAACACGGTACTGATCTCCAAATTGTGGATGTTTGAACCATTCGCCGTATACTGTGATCTTCTCGTTTGGCTCAACCCCATAGATAGTTCCCGTGATCGTAATTTCTTTCCCATCGTTTTGCTTGAGAATAGCTACAATGAAGTCGTTGTTTGGTTGCCGATACTTATAACGGACCAATGTTCCGGTTATACCGTCCAAAAGTTGCACCTCCTCATCTTCCCCAATAAAACATAATAATCACAGTAACAAGCCAAAGGATGCTAACAATTATTTTCGCTGGTTTAAAGGAGTCCAATGTTATTTCCTCCACTGTTTTTACCCCGAAAAAGCTGTACAGATTAAACAATGTCAGGAGAATATCCAACAAGCTGATGAAACGTTGTCTACAGGGTAATTTAACTCGCATCTGAACTATTATTGAGCGATAATGCTAATGTTTGTTTTGTCCGCCGATGAACGAGCAGCCACATATCGGGCAGCTTTTTGCTTATAAGCCATTCCTTCGGATTAAGGTCGCGGCTAAGAAGTACGAGTTTTTGCGTCCGTGTCAGGTTTTTACCGTTTTTCAATGTCTCAACTCCTTCTTCTCACTTCCACCGTTAAGCCACTGAGCCTTGATGTTTCATCTCTTCTTCAATGAGTACCGGCAGCCATTTGATCATCCACTCCGTTGGGATGAACACGTTAGGGTGGATCGCCTGGGGCAAGTGTCGTTTGATCAAATCAAGAACAAAGTCGTAAGAAAGAGAAAGAACCCGCTTGGATTTTCGCCCGATCTCCTTTTCTTCTATTCTCTGCCCAATCGAACTCACCTTTTGTTTGAAGCGATCCACCAACTCCTTGAAAGACACACGCTTACGAACCACTTTTTCAGCTTTGGTATCTTCAGCTTCAGCCTGAATTTCAATCACCTGAACAGTGTTAGTCTCATCTTCAGGCAACACCAGGCGAATCTCCGGTTCCAATTCTGCCCCAAGGTTACGAGCCATGCGTTCAATCTCTTCCTGAGAAGTAAACAGCCGTTGTTGAATCTGCTGCCACTTCCGAACCAACCCGATCACAAAGGGGATCCCGCTTGTCAGAACGCAATACAGCTTCTCCAGTTGATCGGTGGTCCAATTCATCAGATCGGCACCGATAAACAGGTAGCTTTTCACCCCCTTTTCATAGCTATATTTGACGCGGTTCGAAACCTGAGAGACCCCCTTCCGGAAGTGACATACAACCACATCCTTCAGGAACGCGTATGTATCATCGGCCTCAACCAGCATTTCGATTTTCTTCTTGAGAAGATCCATGACATTGTGTTCCCGACCGCTTAAAACCATCAGCTCAACGTATTGCATAGCGATCCCTCCTCACTCTTTTTCCGAATCTGACCACTAACAAATGGACAAGAGCCTTTTGATCGTGTCCTTTTGTTACTACTCAGTTTCAAAATGGTAAGAAAAACGATAGGGAAGACTGACTTCCCCTGAGTAAAGACTATTTTTTTGAATCTGTGCGTAAGGTTTCGGCTTCTTTCAAGCCAGGCTCCGTAAGCAAAAAGGGTGACGAGAAGTCTGTTTCCTTCGAATTGGATTGAGCATTTTGCAGTTCAGTTAATGCCTCCTCTACCAAAGAACGTTCCATATGGATCTCCCTCCTCGGATACAGATCTGAAGTAAATTAACGAGCATCGTACTCCACCGTGTAGCATGAGAAACACGTAAAGTGGAGATAATTAAAATCAATGAGTAGGAAAAAGCAGGAATAGAACTGAGAATAAGAACCCGTTAGAATATTCAAAAAGGTTATTAGTCAAGCGGATTCTTCTCTCACCGATGCTTTATCTGTCTGGGAGTCTTGAGCAGGCTGAACAATAGGTGCTTCGAGAACAACCTTTAGTGCTTGAACCATACGTTTCATGTCCGGCTCGAACTCACGGTGAACTACGATACCTTTGGGGGAATTGATCATGGTTGGCCTCCTTAAGCCGGTTGTTGCCCTTCTGTCTTGTTATTCAAAACAGAAGGATTAAAAAAAATCTCCCCTAACGGCTCATTTAAAGCATCAGATATTCTTCTCATGGTCTCAGCACTAGGGCAATACCTACCAGTTTCAATTTGCGAAAGTGATGTACGCTCCATCCCAATTGCATTGGCCAATTCCTGTTGAGTGATCCTTTTAAGCTTTCTGATCTTTGCAATGTTATTACCCAATATTGGCTTTTTCATAATTTATCACCGCCTAATGTTTTGAGTTTCTAAACAAACAATAAAGCAATTTGTTTTGGATGTCAACACATGTTTTGAAATTCTTAACATCTTTTTGGTGCTCGTTGTGTTTTGTAATACACAACATCTAAAATGAACATAGGTGATATTTATGAAAGATACGGTCGAGTTTGGAAGAAAGATTAGAGAATTAAGGTTAAAAAATGATTACTCCCTTAGGGACCTTGAGGCTAAATCTGGTGTGAGTTATTCATTCATAAGTTCCATAGAAAAAGGGCGATTCAGCCCTTCGAGGGATACAGTGATCGCACTGGCTAAAGCATTAAAAGGTTCAAATAAAAACGAGTTACTATTACTCGCAGGGTTTGCTCCAGAAGATCCCAATGAAGACATCACATTTTCTTCTGGTAAGAAAGAACGGCCTTTAACTGAACTCGAGAACCTCTTTTTCTACGAGTTGGATAAATTGAGTGAGGAAGATAAGAAAAAGGCTTTAGAACACGTAAGATATTTGAGGTATTTGGCAGAGAAAGCGAATAATAAGGATTGACAACGAGACACTCATTGATGTGACTCGTTGTTTATTTATGGAGGAAGATTTTTGATGGGGAAATATGGACAAGTGTCAACTGCAAATGAAAATTCCCCATTATCTGCACTCGAATTTTCCCTATATTATAGGCAATAGATTTGTCTGAATGATGCCCCCTCTAAGGGGGGCGGGTGGCAACCAAAATTCCGTTTATTCTGTTTTATCTTCGGTTGACTCGGGTCGAAAGAAACCTGCTTTTTTCTTCTCCTTTATGCGATAACTTTCCCCTTTAATGTTGATCGTGTGGGAGTGATGCAATAATCGATCAAGGATGGCTGTAGCAAGTACTGTATCCCCAAATATCTCTCCCCACGAACCATAGGATTTGTTCGAAGTAAGGATAATTGAGCCGGATTCATAACGTTCTGATACAATTTGAAAGAAAAAGTGAGCTGCGGTTTCATCCATTTTGCGATATCCAATTTCATCAATGATGAGTACATTCGGTTTTATAAATGCTCGCATTTTTTGTTTGATGCTATTGTTTTG